>NZ_BSPB01000048.1:0-29094 GCF_030160815.1 Hydrogenophaga electricum
TTGCTTGTGCATGCGCACTCATCGAAGGCGCGCGTAACCGTTCGGGCTTCACGAAGACCAGCGCGGCGGCCGTGCGTTCTGTACTCAGTCACGGGCTTGAGCACCCCAGCCGCTACCAAACTGCACGGGCCGGTCTGGCCGCCTCAACGGCGGCCACACTCTACCGCGCCAGTCAGATATGAAGATACAAGCGGCACAAACATGTCTCTGGCGCCAAACTTGTCACGGTTGGCGCGTGGAGACGGCTCAAGCAGGCGGGCCGGCGGTCGATGAGTCGGAGGTCTATGAAACTGCAACACAAAGCCTGGGCGGTGGTTCTCGTCGTCGTCGGGCTGGCCGCGTTCGGGGCCATGCTCGGAGCCCGACACATCGTCTCAAACGCCTTCGCGACGCTGGAGCACGACCGTGCGCATCTGGAGGGCGAGCGTGCCCGCCGCGTGCTGGACCAGCAGTTGCAGGCCCTGGAAAACAACGCGCGCGACTACGCCTGGTGGGGCGAGGCGGCGGCCTATGCGGAAGGGCGCAACCCGGGTTTCTTTCACAGCAACTTCGGGCCTGAAAACATGGGGTACCTGCGGGTGTCGCAGGTGATGGTGTTCGACGGCGGGGCCCGCCTGCTGGATTCGGCGGTTCGCGACCCGAGCGGGCAGGTGACGTCCTTGCCGGCCGCCCAGACCGCCGCGGCCCGGGCGCTGGCGGTGGCCATGCTCTCGCGCCCCGAGGTCACGGCCAGCATCCGGACCTACCAGGTGGCGAACGACCGGCTCGACCTGGTGGCGGCGGTGGCGATCCACGACCCGGCCCGGCCAGAGGCTGGCCCGAAGGGCGCGCTGGTGCTGGTCCGGCATCTGGATGCCCCGGAAATCGAGCGCCTGGGGGAGGTGCTCATGACCCGGGTGGGCCTGGCCTTTGGTCTGGCCGACGGGGTCGACGAAGATTCGCACGTGCTGGCGGGCGCAGACGGCCGGCCGGTGCTGCATTCGATCCTGCGCGACTACCGGCGCCAGCCTGTGGCCGAACTGACGCTCGCGCTGGACGACACCATGGCCCAACGGGGGCGTGCTCTGACCGGGCAGGGCATGTTGCTGGCGGTGCTGGCCGGGCTGCTGGCGGCCGTGCTGCTGGTCTGGCTGCTGAACCGCCTGGTGCTGCGCCGGCTGCTGCAACTGCATGCCGACCTGCAACGGGTGACGGCGGAGGGGATCACGCCGACGTCGCGGGTGGGCGGGGTGTCCGGCAGCGACGAGATCACGACCCTGGCCAGCGGCATCAACAACCTGCTGGACCGCGTCCGCAACGACGTGGAAGAGCAGCGCGAGGCGCATGAACGGCAGGAAGTGCTGCAGAACCAGCTGATGCAAAGCCAGAAGACCGAAGCCCTGGGTCGCCTGACCGGTGGCATTGCCCACGACTTCAACAATTCGCTGGCGGCCATCACGGGCTGGGTGCGGCTGGCGGCGGAAGACCTGGACACCGAGCACCCCAGCCACGAGGCCCTGCAGCAGGCCCTGAAGGCCAGTCGCTACGCCGATGGCCTGATGCGCCAGTTGCTGGCATTCGGCCGCCAGTCGGCCCCCAAACTGCGGCGTCTGCACTGGGCCGGCTTGATCGAAGAAACCCGGCAGATGGTGGCCTCGGGCCTGACCAAGGACTGCGAACTGGTGATTCACTACCGGCTCGACGACGATGAGGTCGATGCGGACCCCACGCAACTGCAACAGGTCATGGTCAACCTGCTCATCAATGCGGCCGATGCCATGGGCGGCAAAGGGCGCATCGATCTGTCCCTGGATGCGCTGGAGCTGCCCACGGCCGCCAGTGAACTGCCGCCGCCGGGCACGGCCGAACTGCCGCCCGGCAGCTACCTGGTGCTGGCGGTGAGCGATCACGGTCCGGGGATCGACGACGCGCTCAAAGACCGGGTGTTCGAGCCGTTTTTCACCACCAAGGGCAAAGGCCGGGGCACGGGCCTGGGGCTGTCGGTGGCCCAGGGCATCGTGGCGCGACATGGCGGCGCCATCGGCTTGAGCAGCGTGCCCGGGGAGGGCGCCACGTTCTTCATCTACCTGCCGGCCAGCCGGCGCGAGGCCCAGGTGCCGCCCGTCACCCTGCCTGGCGGCGGGGTGGGGCAGGGGCGCAGCATCCTGTTCGTGGACGACGACCAACTGGTGCGCCACGCCTGGTGCGCGCTGCTGGAGCGCCAGGGCTGGATCGTCACACGCTCGCGCGATGGCGAGGAAGCCTGGCTGCAGTTCTCGCAGAGCGGCAAACATTTCGACCTGGTGCTGACCGACCAGTCCATGCCGCGGCTCGACGGGGTGGGGCTGGCCCAGCGCATCCACGCCACCGCTTCGCCACCGCCCATCGTGCTGATGAGCGGACATGTCAACGAAGTGCCCGCCGATCTGCTCGACAGCCTGTTCGCCGCAGTGCTGCACAAACCGGTGGAGGCGGCCGAGCTCGACCGGTTGCTGCAGGAGGTGCTGCAGGCGCCGCCGAGCGGGTTGGCGCCGCTTTAAGGGGTCTCAGTTCACCAGCACCAGCTTGCCCTTGACGGCGCGCGATCCCATGATTGCGTAGGCCTTGGACAGCTCGCTCATGGGCAGGGTCTGGTCGATCACGGGCTTGATCTGGCCCTGGAGGTACATGCCGGCCAGTGTCTGCATCATCTGGGCATTGGCCTTCGGCTCGTTCTTGGCGAAATTGCCCCAGAACACGCCCACCAGGCTGGCACCCTTGAGCAAGGGCAGGTTCAGCGGCAGGTTGGGGATGGGGCCGCTGGCGAAGCCCACCACCAGGTAGCGGCCGCGCCAGGCGATGGAGCGGAACGCCGGTTCGGCGAAATCCCCACCGACCGGGTCGTAGATCACATCGGGGCCGTTGCCGCCGGTCAGGCGCTTGATTTCGTCGCGCAGCGTGCCCTGCGGCGTGTGCACGCTGTAGTTGATGGTCTCGTCGGCGCCCAACTCGCGGCACAGCGCGCACTTTTCGTCGGTGGAAGCGGCCGCGATGACCCGCGCGCCGGCGGCTTTGGCGATCTGGATCGCCGCGGTGCCCACACCCCCGGCGGCGCCCAGAATGAGCACCGTTTCGCCGGCCTTGAGGGCGGCGCGGTCGATCAGCGCGTGGTACGAGGTGGCGTAGATCATGATGAAGGCCGCCGCGTCGACATGGCCGAAGCCATCGGGCAGCGGCATGCACAGTGCCGCCGGGGCCAGCGTGTGGGTGCCGAAACCGCCCGTGCCGCTGAGGCAGGCCACGTTCTGGCCCACTTTCAGGTGCTGGACGCCTTCGCCCACGGCCCGCACCACGCCGGCGTATTCCGAACCCGGCACGAAGGGCAGGGGCGGTTTCATCTGGTATTTGTTCTGCACGATCAGCAGATCGGGGAAGTTCAGGCTTGCGGCCTTGATCTCGATCAGCACCTCGCCCGCCTTGGGTTCGGGGGTCGGCAGCTCTTTCCAGGTCAGGGCTTCCACGCCCACGGGGTTCTCGCACAGCCAGGCATGCATCGGTTGGTCTCCTTGTGGGGTGCCCCGCTTGGGCACCGGTGGTCCGCATGATAGGCAGGGCCCCCCGATACCGGACCCGTGCAGTCCCGCGGTTTTGTCGCCGCCGTGACCCGCTGCCGGGCGGGGAGACCGTCGCCCCGTGGCCAAAAAGGGCGGCGCGTTTCCCTAGAATCGGGGGATGAAAATCCTCATCGCCAACGACGACGGCTACCAGGCGCCCGGCATCGTGGCCCTGTACGAAGCACTCCAACCCCTGGCCGATGTGGAGGTGGTGGCGCCCGAGCAGAACAACAGCGCCAAATCCAATGCGCTGACGCTGCATTCGCCGCTGTACGTGCACCGGGCGGCCAACGGCTTCCGCTATGTGAACGGCACCCCGGCAGACTGTGTGCACATCGCGCTGACGGGGCTGCTCGATTACAAGCCCGATCTGGTGGTTTCCGGCATCAACAACGGCGCCAACATGGGCGACGACACGCTCTATTCCGGCACCGTGGGGGCGGCGATGGAAGGCTACCTCTTCGGCATCCCGGCGATCGCGTTCTCGCAGACCGAAAAGGGCTGGGCGCACCTGGATGCCGCCGCCGAAAAAGCCGCCGAGCTGGTGCGCCAGTTGCTGCCGTCGCTGGCCGAGCCCGGTCGCCGCAGCGCTCCGTGGCTGCTCAATGTCAACATTCCCAACCGGCCGCTGGCCGAACTCCAGGGGGTCAAGGTGGCCCGGCTCGGGCGCCGGCACGCGGCCGAACCGGTGATCACGCAGCCCAGCCCGCGCGGCGAGACCATGTACTGGATCGGCAGCGCGGGGCCGGCCATGGACGCGGCCGAAGGCACCGATTTCCACGCCACGGCCCAGGGGTTCGTGAGCATCACGCCGCTGCAGATCGACCTGACCGACCACGATCGGCTGCCGTACTGGGCGCCTTTCGCCGCACAACTGGGCGGGGGGGCGCGTTGAAGCGCCACACGCCGCCCGCGCCCGCTCCGCGGCCCCGGCCGGGTTTCCCGGCCCGCCTGCCGACAGCGGGCTCACCGGCCGCATCCTCGTCGGGCGGCCAGCCGCGTTCGGCGCTGGCAGGTGGCCCGGGGCGTGCAGCGCCAGGCCCGGCCGTGGCATCGCCCCCCGGGGGCGTCGGCATGGACTCCCAGGCGGTCCGTTCGGCCATGGTGCGGCGCTTGCAGGCGCAAGGGGTGTCGCACCCGGCCGTGCTGGCCGCCATGGGCGCGGTCGAACGCCACCGTTTTGTCGACACCGCACTCGCGGGCCAGGCCTACGAAGACACCAGCCTGCCCATCGGGCTGGCGCAGACGATCTCCAAGCCGAGCGTGGTGGCCCGCATGGTCGAGTTGATCTGCCAGGGGCGCAGCGAGCGGCTCGGGCGCGTGCTGGAGATCGGCACGGGCTGTGGTTACCAGGCTGCGGTGCTGAGCCATGTGTCACGTGAGGTCTATACCATCGAGCGGCTGCGCGGCCTGCATGAAAAGGCCCGTGAGAACCTTCGGCCGTTCCGGTTGTCGAACGTCCATCTGCTGTTCGGTGACGGCATGCTCGGGTTTGCCCAGGGCGCTCCCTACGCGGCCATCATCGCCGCAGCGGGAGGCGAGGACATTCCGGCGGCCTGGGTCGAACAGCTGGCGGTCGGTGGTCGGCTGGTGGCGCCTGCGCACACCGTGGCCGGCCGGCAGAACCTGGTGGTCATTGACAAAACCGCCGCAGGCGTTCAGCACACGGTGCTGGAGGCCGTTCATTTCGTCCCCCTAAAATCGGGCGTGGCCTGAGAGCAGGCCGGCCCGCCCTGGTGGGCCTTTGTTGGTTGCCGCACGGTTCTGACCGCGCGGCGCGCATCCGCTGGAGTGCCTATGTATCGATTCAACCTGACCACCTCGCCTGTGCTGGACGGCCGTTGGCAACGCCCGCTGGCTCTGCTGATGGTGGCCAGCCTCACCGTGATGGCCGGCTGCTCGACCCGCCGTGTCAGCAGCCCCGCTCCGGTGGAGGACCGCGCGGGCGGCGCCCACGCTGCTGCCGCGGTGGACCCCAAGACCTTGCCCGGCGCCGAAAACGCCGGCAAACCCGGTTATTACACCGTCAAACCCGGCGACACCCTGTTCCGCATCGCCCTGGAAGCCGGCCAGAGCTGGCGCGATGTCCAGGCCTGGAACAGCCTGGCCAACCCGAACATGATCGAGGTTGGGCAGGTGCTGCGCGTGATGCCGCCGGCCGGCACCGCGCCGGTGCCGGCGACCACCGTCGTCGGCAAGCCCCTGCCGCCGGCCGGTGCCCCCGCACCGGGCAATGGCACGACCGCCGTGGCCCCGGTGGCGCCCGCTGCGCCGGCCGCCGAGCCGGCCGGTGCCGAAGAGGTGCAGTTCGTCTGGCCGGCCAACGGGGCCGTGATCGCCACCTTCGACGAGGCGCGCAACAAGGGTATCGGCATTGCCGGCCGCGTCGGTGAGCCGGTCCTCGCCGCCGCCGATGGCCGCGTGGTCTACGCCGGCGCTGGCCTGCGCGGCTACGGCAACCTGATCATCCTCAAGCACAACAACACCTACCTCACGGCCTACGCGCACAACCAGGCGCTGCTGGTGCGCGAGGACCAGTCGGTCAAGCAAGGGCAGAAGATCGCCGAGATGGGCAGCAGTGACGCTGATCGCGTGAAGCTGCATTTCGAGGTGCGCCGCCAGGGCAAGCCCGTGGACCCGCTGGGCTACCTGCCCAAGCGCTGAGGGCCCGCGCGTTGAGCTGGCCGGTCCTCGTCTTCGACATCGAGTCCATTCCCGACGTCGCGGGCCTGCGCCTGCTGCGCGGAGAGCCCGCCGAGCGCACCGACGACGAGGTGCACGCCGCCTGGCTGGCCGAACGGCAGGCCGACGGCAAGAGCGACTTTGCCCCGCTGCATCTGCAGCGGGTGCTGGTGATCAGTTGCGTGCTGCGCGACGCCAGCGGGCTGTACGTGCGTTCCTTCGCAGACCGTGACGGCCAGAGCGAAGGCCGGGTGATCCAGAACTTCTTCACCTCGGTCGAAAACAAGGTGCCCCAGCTCGTGAGCTGGAATGGCAGCGGCTTCGACCTGCCCGTGCTGCACTACCGCGGGCTGCGCCACGGGGTCGAGGCCGGCAAGTACTGGGACCTGGGCGAGGACGACCGCGAGTTCAAGTGGAACAACTACATCAGCCGCTACCACATGCGCCATCTGGACCTGATGGATCTGCTGGCCATGTACTCGCCCAAGAACAACGCGCCGCTGGACGCGCTGGCCAAGCTGTGTGGCTTTCCGGGCAAGCTGGGCATGGACGGCTCGCAGGTCTTTGCGCAGTACCGTGAGGGGCGGCTGGAGGACATCCGCCGCTACTGCGAGACCGACGTGATGAACACCTACCTGATGTACTGCCGCTTCCAGAAAATGCGCGGCGGCCTGACCGAGGCCGAGTACACCCAGGAAATCGCCTTCGTGAAGGACACGCTGGGCGCGCTCGCCCCGACCGAGTCGCATTGGCAGGAATACCTGGCGGCCTGGGTCTGAACCGGGCGGCGGCCCGGCCCTGAGACAATCGGTGCATGAGTTCCGAGAGCCCCACACCCGAACAAGCCGCCGTCCAGGCGGCATTCCCCTCCGCCGACCTGCCCGAAGGCTGGCTGGCCGTCGAATCCCTGGACATCGAGGCCCAGGGCATTGCCCACCGGCCCGATGGCAAGGTGGTCTTCCTGGACGGCGGGCTGCCCTTCGAAGTGGTCAGCGCCCAGGTCACCCGCCGCAAGAACAACTGGGAAGCGGCCACCGTCACCGACATCCACCGCGAATCGCCGCAGCGCGTGCGCCCCGGGTGCCCGCATTTCGGGCTGCACGCCGGAGCCTGTGGCGGCTGCAAGATGCAGCACCTGCACGAGTCGGCGCAGGTCGCGATCAAGCAGCGCGTGCTGGAGGACAACCTCTGGCACCTGGCCAAGGTCAAGGCCGAAACCCTGCAGCGCCCGATCCAGGGGCCGGCCTGGGGCTACCGCTACCGGGCGCGCCTGTCGGTGCGCTACGTGCACAAGAAGGGCGAGGTGCTGATTGGTTTTCACGAGCGCAAGAGCCGCTACGTGGCCGACATGCGCGTCTGCCACGTGCTGCCGCCGCACGTGAGCGCCTTGCTGGTGCCGCTGCGCGCGCTGATTTTCGGCATGGACGCGCGCGAAACCTGCCCGCAGATCGAGCTGGCCTGCGGCGACGAAGTGACCGCGCTGGTGTTGCGCCATCTGGAGCCGCTCAGCGAAGACGACCTCGCCCGCCTGCGGGCTTTTGCGCAGCAGCACGGCGTGCAGTGGTGGTTGCAGCCGAAGGGGCCGGACACGGTCAAGCTGCTGGACGCCGGCGGGCCACCACTGGCCTACAGCCTGCCCGAGTTCGGCGTGACGATGCCGTTCAAACCGACCGACTTCACCCAGGTCAACCCCCACATCAACCGGGTGCTGGTGGCGCGGGCGCTGCGCCTGCTCGGCGCCCAGCGGCACGAGCGCGTGATCGACTGGTTCTGCGGCCTGGGCAATTTCACCCTGCCCATCGCGACCACGGCCGGCGAGGTGCTGGGCATCGAGGGCAGTGAGGCGCTGGTGGCCCGTTCGCGCGAGAACCTGGCGTTCAACCAGTCGGGCCGGACGCAGCCGCTGGCACCGACCCGGTTCGTGGCACGCAACCTGTTCGAGATGACGCCCGATCTGCTGGTGGCCGACGGCGTGGCCGACAAGTGGCTGGTCGATCCGCCGCGCGAGGGCGCTTTTGCCCTGGCCAAAGCCCTGGCCGACCTCCACCAGCAACCCGAACTGCGTGGCGCCTGGATGCCACCCCGCCGCATCGTCTACGTGAGCTGCAACCCGGCCACGCTGGCGCGCGATGCCGGCCTGCTGGTGCACCAGGCGGGTTACCGCTGCGTGTCGGCCGGCGTGGTGAATATGTTCCCGCACACCGCGCACGTGGAGAGCATGGCGGTGTTCGAACGGGTGGACTGAAGCCTCAGGGCCGGGGCGGAGAAGGTGCCCCCGGCTACACAAGCGCAGTGCGCTTCGGTCCCCTGCGTGGGGTGCGGGTCGGGCGCTCAGGAGCGCTGTGTACTGCCGCTGCGCGGGGCCGCGCCGCTGCCGCCGTCGTGGCTGCTGCCGTGGGCGGGATCGGCCGCTTCGCTGGCGGCCCGGTCGGCCGGGGAGCCCGCGTTTTCCGACCAGGGCATGCCCACGACCTGGTTGTCGCGCATGTACTGATCCATCTCGCGCCACCCGGCGAACACGGCGGCCTTGCCGGCGCGCGGGTTGGTGCGGAAGCAGTCTTCGATGCTGCGTACTGCATGGCGGCAGGCGCTGCCGATGGCTTTGCCTTCCGCTTCCTTGCGCGCGGCGATCTGCGGGGCGGTTTCGATGCCCAGCAGATCGCAGCCGGTCAGCAGGCCGGAGGCGGTCAGGCAAAGGGCGAGGGCAAGTCGGCGCATGGTGGATCTGTCGGTTGCCTGTAGTTTCGGCAGATGGGCGGTCAACTTGATGGCGGCTCGCCAGGCTTTTGGCAGCGTGTTTAGGACCGGCAGGCCCGAAGATCGCGGGCAGGGTGGCATTCGTGGAAAAAAAATCCATGACGAAGTCATGATTTTTCATGTTATGGGATTTGACTTCAAAAAACGGGTTTCCGATCAGGACACTGAAAGCAAAATCACGCACGATCTTTGTCTGTCGCCGCCAACCGGGCCCCGAGACACCGGCGGCGCCTCTTCCACAACGACTTCACGGAGCCAAGCCATGAGTAACCAACCATCCACCATCATCTACACGTTGACCGATGAGGCGCCCCTGCTGGCCACGAGTTCGTTCCTGCCGATCATCCGCACCTTTGCGGCGCCGGCGGGTGTGAACGTGGAAACCAGCGACATCTCGGTGGCCGGCCGCATCCTGGGCCTGTTCCCGGATTGCCTGAGCGAAGAGCAGCGCGTGCCCGACAACCTGGCCGATCTGGGCAAGCTCACGCTCAAGCCCGAAGCCAACATCATCAAGCTGCCCAACATCAGCGCGTCGGTGGCCCAGCTCAAGGCCGCGATCAAGGAACTGCAGGACAAGGGTTACAAGATCCCCGACTACCCCGAAAACCCGCAGACCGACGAAGAAAAGGAAATCCGCGCGCGCTACAACAAGTGCACGGGCAGCGCGGTGAACCCGGTGCTGCGTGAAGGCAACTCCGACCGCCGCGCGCCCAAGGCCGTCAAGGAATACGCGCGCAAGAACCCGCACAGCATGGCCGAATGGAGCCAGGCTTCGCGCTCGCACGTCTCGCACATGCACGCTGGCGACTTCTACCACGGCGAAAAGTCCATGACGCTGGACAAGGCGCGCAACGTGAAGATGGAGCTGATCACCAACAGCGGCAAGACCATCGTGCTCAAGCCCAAGGTCGCGCTGCTGGACCGCGAGATCATCGACTCCATGTTCATGAGCAAGAAGGCCCTGCTGGCCTTCTATGAAAAGGAAATCGAAGACGCCCGCAAGACCGGCGTGATGTTCTCGCTGCACGTCAAGGCCACGATGATGAAGGTCTCGCACCCCATCGTGTTCGGCCACTGCGTGCGCATCTTCTACAAGGACGCGTTCGAGAAACACGCCAAGACCTTTGAAGAGCTGGGCGTGAACGTGAACAACGGCATGGTCGATCTGTACACCAAGATCGAATCCCTGCCGCAGAGCCAGCGCGACGAGATCAAGCGCGATATCCACGCCTGCCACGAGCACCGCCCCGAGCTGGCCATGGTCGATTCGGCCAAGGGCATCACCAACTTCCACTCGCCCAACGACGTCATCGTCGACGCCTCGCTGCCCGCCATGATCCGCAACGGCGGCAAGATGTGGGGCGCCGACGGTCGCCTGAAGGACACCAAGGCGGTGCAGCCGGAGAGCACCTTCGCCCGCATCTACCAGGAGATGATCAACTTCTGCAAGTGGCACGGCGCTTTCGATCCCAAGACCATGGGCACGGTGCCCAACGTGGGCCTGATGGCGCAGCAGGCCGAAGAGTACGGCTCGCACGACAAGACCTTCGAAATCCCCGAAGACGGCGTGGCCAACATCACCGATCTGGACACCGGCGAAGTGCTGATGAGCCAGAACGTGGAGCAGGGCGACATCTGGCGCATGTGCCAGGTCAAGGACGCCGCCATCCGCGACTGGGTCAAGCTGGCCGTCAACCGCGCCCGCAACTCCGGCATGCCGGTGGTGTTCTGGCTCGATGCCTACCGCCCGCACGAAGCGCAGCTGATCACCAAGGTCAAGATGTACCTGCACGAGCACGACACCACGGGTCTGGACATCCAGATCATGAGCCAGGTGCGTGCCATGCGCTACACGCTGGAGCGTGTGATCCGTGGCCTGGACACCATCAGCGCCACCGGCAACATCCTGCGCGACTACCTGACCGACCTGTTCCCGATCATGGAACTGGGCACCTCGGCCAAGATGCTGTCCATCGTGCCGCTGATGGCCGGTGGCGGCATGTACGAAACCGGTGCCGGCGGCTCGGCGCCCAAGCACGTGCAGCAACTGGTGGAAGAAAACCACCTGCGCTGGGACTCGCTGGGCGAATTCCTGGCGCTGGCCGTGAGCCTGGAAGAGCTGGGCATCAAGAACAACAACGCCAAGGCCAAGATCCTGGCCAAGACGCTGGATGCCGCCACGGGCAAGCTGTTGGACAACAACAAGAACCCCAGCCCCAAGACGGGCCAGCTCGACAACCGCGGCAGCCAGTTCTACCTGTCCCTGTACTGGGCGCAGGCGCTGGCAGCGCAGACCGAGGACGCCGAACTGGCGGCCAAGTTCGCGCCCCTGGCCAAGGTCCTGGCCGAAAACGAAAAGACCATCGTCGACGAACTGGCGGTGGTGCAGGGCAAGCCGGTGGACATCGGCGGCTACTACAAGCCCGATTTCGAGAAGCTCTCGGCCATCATGCGTCCCAGCGCCACGTTCAACGCGGCCCTGGCATCAATGACGGCCTGATCGCCTGGGAACCCCTGGTCGAAGCCGCCGCAAGGTGGCGCCGGCCAGGCACAAAAAAAGCGCAGCTCCGGCTGCGCTTTTTTGTGGGCGAGTGGGCGGGATCTGGCGTTCAGCGGCGGCCGCCGAACGGCGAGCCGGCAAGGCGGGTGCCGGCGACCAGGCCGCGCTTGGCGAACCAGCCCTGGTTCATCTCCAGCACGTAGCGCACCGGCTTGGTCGAGCAGTGCGAGTCCAGCGTCTGGGGCTTCATGTCGGCCAGGTTGACGATGCTGCCGTCGTCGGCGATGAAAGCCGCGGTCAGCGGCAGCAGCGTGTTCTTCATCCAGAAGCACTGCACGGCCGGCTCCTCGAACACGAACAGCATGCCTTCGTTGGCAGGCATTTCCGGCCGGTGCATCAGGCCGATGGCACGCTGTTCGGGGGTGAGCGCCACCTGGGTGTGGATGAGGTGCATGCCTGCCTGGAGGGTGATGCGGGGCAGGTCCATCTGGGGGCCTTGTTGGGCCCAGGCCGGGGCGGTCAGGCAGGACAGCAGCCAGAACAGGCGGGAGAGCAGGGATCGCATAGGCGGGTGTGGGAAGGTCGGGGAAGAGCGAGCGGATTGTCGGCGATTCGGCCGTCCCGTGGCAAAGCTTTGCCCGCAGGCGACGGGGTGCCATTTCCTTAAGACATAAAATTCCCGGGCAGTTCCTGCACGCTGAGGGCCCCGGGCACGTTTGCCGATCCAGGGGCCGGTTGTCCTTCCCGGAGTCGTATTCACATGTACCAGCACATCCAGGTGCCCACCCAAGGTCAGAAGATCACGGTCAATGCCGACCGGACGCTGAACGTGCCCGACGAGCCCATCATTCCCTTCATCGAAGGTGACGGCATTGGCGTCGACATCACGCCGGTGATGATCCGGGTGGTCGACGCGGCCGTGGCCAAGGTCTACGGCGGGCAGCGCAAGATCCACTGGATGGAGGTTTATGCCGGCGAAAAGGCCACGCGCGTTTATGGCCCTGATGTTTGGCTGCCCGAAGAGACGCTGGCGGCGGTGAAAGATTACGTGGTCTCGATCAAGGGGCCACTGACCACGCCGGTGGGCGGTGGCATCCGCTCGCTCAACGTGGCGCTGCGCCAGGAACTCGACCTGTACGTCTGCCTGCGCCCGGTGCAGTACTTCCAGGGCGTGCCCAGCCCGCTCAAGGAGCCCGAGAAGACCAACATGGTGATCTTCCGCGAGAACTCGGAGGACATCTATGCCGGCATCGAATACCCGGCCCAGAGTGACAAGGCCAAGAAGCTCATCCGGTTCCTGCAGGACGAGATGGGCGTGACCAAGATCCGCTTCCCCGAAACCTCGGGCATCGGCGTCAAGCCGGTGTCGATCGAGGGCACCGAGCGCCTGGTGCGCAAGGCGATCCAGTACGCGATCGACAACGACAAGCCCAGTGTGACCCTGGTCCACAAGGGCAACATCATGAAGTTCACCGAAGGGGGTTTCCGTGACTGGGGTTACGCCCTGGCCAAGAAGGAATTCGGCGCGGCCGAGCTCGACGGCGGCCCGTGGTGCCAGTTCAAGAACCCCAGGACCGGCCGCAACATCGTCATCAAGGACGTGATTGCCGACGCCTTCCTGCAGCAGATCCTGACGCGCCCGGCCGAGTATTCGGTGATCGCGACGCTCAACCTCAATGGCGACTACATCTCCGACGCGCTGGCGGCGCAGGTGGGCGGCATCGGCATCGCCCCGGGCGCGAATATGAGCGACTCGGTGGCCTGCTTCGAGGCCACCCACGGCACGGCGCCGAAGTACGCCGGCAAGGACTATGTGAACCCGGGCTCCGAAATCCTGTCGGCCGAGATGATGCTGCGCCACATGGGCTGGCGCGAAGCGGCCGACCTGATCATCCGTGCGATGGAACAGGCCATCCTGTCCAAGAAAGTGACCTACGACTTCGCCCGCCTGATGGACGGCGCCAGCCAGGTCAGTTGTTCCGGTTTCGGGCAGGTGATGATCGACGCGATGAACGACTGACCCCGCTTCCCGGCGTCCGGTCCTCGCCCCGAACCCCCGACCCACCGCCAGGTGGGTCGGGGGTTTTTGTTTGCGCGCGCGCGGTGGCCTGGGCGGCGGTTGCTTTGCGCGACAGGGTGGCGTGAAAACAGAGGGTTAACCCTTATTTCCATGCAGAACCTTACATACAACAATCCGCCATCTCAAAAATATCCATGCGTGGAGACGGCAGGATGATGGTCTTTTTTTCTTTGTGGATGAGGTTCCCCGGCACCTCGGATGGCATCGCGGTGCCGGGTAGGGTGGCATGAGCACGCGCAGTCATTCGCCGTTGGCGATCCGGGCCATGGAGGCCTTTCTGGCCTTCTGCCTGCTGTCCATGGTGGTCATGGTGTTCGGCAACGTGGTGCTGCGTTACGGCTTTGACTCCGGGATCATGGTGTCCGAGGAGCTCTCACGCTTCGCTTTCATCTGGCTGGTGTTCGTGGGGGCCGTGGTGGCCATGCACGAAGGCGCCCACCTGGGCGTGGACAGCCTGGTCAGCCGCCTGCCTCGGCAGGGCAAGCTGGTGTGTCTGGCCATCAGCCAACTGCTGATCGTGATCTGCTGCGCCATGTTCTTCTGGGGCACCTGGCGGCAGCACGAGGTCAACCAGACCACGATGGCGCAGGTCACGGGCCTGTCGATGATCTGGGTTTTCGGGATGGGCTACTTCAGCAGCCTGGGGATTGGCAGCATCGCACTGCACAAGCTCTGGTGCATCGTCACCGGGCGCATCGCTGATGACGAACTGGTGGCCGTTCGCGAGAGCGAAGAAGAAACCGATCCGGATCATGGCGCCACCCCGGTGGGCACCCAGGGAGAGCGCGCATGACCGTCGGCGTCTTCGTTATTTCGCTGCTGGGCGCAATGGCCCTGGGCATGCCGATCGCGTTCGCCCTGATGGTGTGTGCGGTCGCGTTGATGCTGCTGCAGGGTTCGGTGGACACCACCATCCTGTCGCAGAAGATCATCGAAGGGGCCGACAGCTTCCCGCTGCTGGCGATCCCTTTCTTCATGCTGGCGGGCGAGTTGATGAATGCCGGCGGTATCTCGCGGCGCATCGTCAACTTTGCGCTGGCTTTCGTCGGACACATCCGGGGTGGCCTGGGCGTGGTGGCCATCATGGCGGCCGTGATCATGGCGGCAATCTCCGGCTCGGCCGCGGCGGACGCTGCCGCGCTGGCCACGATGCTGATTCCCATGATGCGCCAGGCGGGCTACAACATCCCGCGCTCGGCGGGGCTGATCTCGGCCGGGGGCGTGATCGCGCCGGTGCTGCCGCCTTCGATCGGCATGATCATCTTCGGCGTGGTGGCCAACGTGTCCATCGGCAAGCTGTTCATGGCCGCCATCGTTCCCGGGCTGCTGATGGGCGTGTCGCTGTTGCTGGCCTGGATGATCGTGGCGCGCAAGGACCAGGTGCAGGTGCTGCCGCGCATGCCGATGCGCCAGCGCCTGCGCGTCGCGCTCGACAGCCTGTGGGCGCTGGTCATGCCCGTGGGCATTGTTGGCGGCATGAAGTTCGGCGTGTTCACGCCGACCGAGGCGGCGGTGGTGGCTGCGGTCTATGCCTTTGTGGTGGGCATGTTCGTCTATCGCGAACTGAAGTGGCGCGCCATCTACCCCTTGCTGGTGAGCGCGGCCAAGACCACCGCGGTCGTGGTGTTCCTGATTGCCACGGCCCTGGTGTCCGGCTGGCTGATCACGGTGTCGGATATCCCGCAACAGGTCAGCGACCTTCTGCAGCCCTTCATCGACAGCCCGATCCTGCTGATGGCGCTGATGATGATGCTGGTGGTCATTGTCGGCACGGCGCTGGATTTCGCCCCCACGCTGCTGATCCTCACGCCGGTGCTGATGCCGATCGTGCGTGAGGCGGGCATCGACCCCGTGTACTTCGGCGTGCTGTTCATCATGAACAACGCCATCGGCCTGATCACCCCCCCGGTGGGCATCGTGCTCAACGTGGTCTGTGGCACCGCCAAGGTGACCATGGGCGAGCTGATGAAGGGGATCGCCCCCTTCCTGTTGGCCGAGATCGCCGTGCTGTTTCTGCTGGTGATGTTCCCGTCCATCGTGCTGGTGCCTCTGCGCTGGCTCACGGGTTGATCCCCTGCGTCCATTTCCCCTGTCCGATCCATTCACAAAGGAGACACTTCATGACCGCTCCCCGCATCCGCCTGGCCGCCATGGCCCTGGCTGCCCTGGCCACCAGCGCCGCCCATGCCCAGTTCGAAGCCCGCACCGTGCGCGTTTCGTCCGGCGTCACCAAAGGGCACCCGATCAGCTTCGGCATCACCAAGATGACGCAATGCGCGGCCGACAAGAGCGGCGGCAAGCTCAAGCTGCGGACCTACTACGACGGGGCCCTGGGCAACGACACCACCGCGTCGCAGCAGGTGCGCACGGGATCGCTGGACATGGTGCTGACCTCCACCGCGCCGCTGGTGGGGGCCATTCCGCAACTGGCCGTGTTCGACCTGCCGTTCCTGTTCGCCAACGAGCGCGAGGCTGATCAGGTGCTCGACGGCAAAGTGGGCCAGTCCTTCGAACCCAGGTTCGAGGAAGCCGGCCTGGTGAACCTGGCGTATTGGGAAAACGGTTTCCGCAACGTCACCAACTCCAAGCGCCCGGTGACGCGCTGGGAAGACCTGCAGGGCGTGAAGATGCGCGTCATGCAGAACAAGGTGTTCCTCGACACCTTCAGTGCACTGGGCAGCAACCCGACGCCGCTGGCCTTCTCCGAGGTGTATTCCGCGCTGGAGACCCGCACGGTGGACGGCCAGGAAAACCCGGTCGCGCTGATCGAGAACATGAAGTTCTACGAAGTGCAGAAGTACCTCTCGCTCACGCGTCACGCCTACAGCCCGCTGGCCGTCCTGTTCTCGAAGAAGCAGTTCGACAAGCTCTCGCCGCAGGAGCAGGGGGTCATGCGCGAATGCGCGGTCGCGGGTCGCGAAGAGTCGCGCCGTGTGGGCCGCGAGCAGGACGCCACGGTCATCGCCAGCCTGAAGAAGCAGGGCATGCAGGTCAACGAAGTCTCGCCCGCCGAGTTGCAGCGCATGCGCGACAAGGTCAAGGACGTCTACCAGGCGCAGGCCAAGCTCGTGGGTGAGGACATCGTGAACGAAGTCCACGCCGAATTGCAGCGCATCCGCGCAGCCGCCAAGTGAGCGTCGATCAGGGAGGCGCGGTGCAACCCGCAACCATGCCGGGCATCGCAGGCCTGGCCGTGGCGATCACCGGGGCTGCGCAGGGTATCGGTCGCAGCCTGGCGCTGCGTTTCGCCGAGGCCGGTGCCCACGTGGCGGTGGCCGACCTGCGGCAGGAGGCTTGCGACGCGGTCTGCGATGGGTTGCGTGCCTTCGGCGTGAACGCCGTCGGGGTGGCGGCCGACGTGACGCAGCCCGCGGATGTCGAGCGCCTGGTGGCGACCGCTGCACAGGCCTTCGGCCGGCTCGATGTGATGATCTGCAATGCCGGTGTGGCGCAGGTCAAGCCGTTCATGGAGTTGCAGGCGGCCGACTGGGACCTGCACCTGGGTGTCAACGTCAAAGGGGCCTTCCTGTGTCTGCAGGCTGCCGCGCGCCAGATGGCCCGGCAGGCGCCGCTGGCGCCGGGCCGGCCGCGGGGCAAGGTCATCAACATGGCCTCGATTGCCGGGCGCTACGGCGCCGGGCCGATGGCCCCCTACCAGGGGCCGTACCGGGCCAGCAAGGCGGCGGTCATCAGCCTCACGCAGACGGCGGCCTACACCCTGGCGCCCGATGTCACGGTCAACGCCATCTGTCCCGGCCTGGTGGCCACCGACATGTGGGCCCGCATGGACCGCACGCTCTCGGCCCTGGAAAACGGGCGTGAAGGCGACGTGTTTGCCCGCCGGGTGGCGGCGGTACCGATGGGCCGTGCGCAGACGCCGGAGGACGTGGCGGGGCTGGCGCTGTACCTGGCGTCACCGGCGGCCGACTACATGACGGGCCAGTCCATCAACATCGATGGCGGCCTGATGTTCGGCTGATACTGGCCATTCGATTCATCACCGCAGGAGTTCCGGCATGGTTCAGAAGTTCGACATCGAGATGCCCAAATCGCTGACCGAGATCGTGGCCGCGCGCGTGCGCCAGGCCATCATCGACGGCGAGTTCACGCTGGGGCAGATGATTTCGGAGGAGTCGCTCGCCGAGTCCTTCGGCGTCAGCCGCACGCCGGTGCGCGACGCGCTGACCCTGCTGCAGACCACGGGCCTGGTGGAGATCCGGCCCAAGCGGGGCAGCTTCGTGTTCCAGCCCACGGAAGACGACGTGCAGGCAATCTGCGACTTCCGCGTGATGCTGGAGGTGCAGGCCGCGCGCCGGGGCTGCGCGATCGACCGCACCGGTCTGCTGGCCGCCATGGAGGCGCTGTGCCGCGAGATGCGCGAGGCCTCCGAGGCCGACGACGACGTGCGCTACGGTCGCGTCGACTCGCAATTCCACGAGGTGCTGTTCGCGCACTGCGCCAATCCCTACATGCGCGACGCCTACGGTCTCGTGGCCGGCAAGATTTCGGCGCTGCGCACCGCCATGTCGCGCCAGTTCTTCGACTCGCGCGAGGTGTCGCTGGCCGAACACGAGCGCATGGTCGATCTGATCGGGCAGGGCCAGTTCGACGGCCTGCACGCGCTGCTGTCCGACCACATCGGCCGCACCGTCGACGCCTTCCGCCTGGCGGCCGACAGCGGCCAGTTCTCGGCTCCCCGGGCGCGGCAACGCGCCTGATTTCCCGTACTGCTTTTCATGACCCCATCTTCCCTCCATCCCGCCCGGCAGTTGCGCCAGCTCCTCGCCGCTGGCTCGATCGTCATGGCCCCGGGCGCGCCCGATGCGCTGTCGGCCCGCCTGGTGCAGCAGGCCGGTTTTCCGGCCATTTACATGACCGGCTTCGGCGCCACCGCCACCCGCCTGGGCCAGCCCGACATCGGCCTGCTGAGCCAGACCGAGATGACCACACATGCCCGCGACATGGTGCGCGCGGTCCAGATTCCCGTGATCGCCGATGCCGACACCGGTTACGGCGGCCCGTCCAACATCCACCGCACCGTGCGCGAGTACGTGCAGGCGGGTGTGGCCGCCATTCACCTGGAAGACCAGGTCGCGCCCAAGCGCTGTGGCCAGATGGCCGGCATCCGCCTGATGGACGCGGCCGAAAACGCCCAGCGCCTGCGCTGCGCCCTTGAAGCGCGCGGCAGCGACGAATTGCTGATCATCGGCCGCACCGACGCCTTGCCCGCCGCCGGCATCGACGAGGCGGTGAGCCGCGCGCACCGGTACCAAGACGCGGGTGTGGACCTGGTGTTCGTCGACGGCATCAAGAAGATCGCCGAAGTCGAGGCCGTGGCGCGTGCTGTGCCTGGTCCCAAGGTGGTGTCCATCGTCGACGGCAACGAAACCACCGCGCTGACCGCGGCGGAACTGCAGCAGATGGGCTTCTCGGTGGTGTTCTACGCCGTGACCGCGCTGTTCACCGCGGCCCGCGCCACGGCCGACGCCCTGGCCGCCCTGCGGCGCGACGGCACGCCCCGCGCCAGCGCCGGCGCGCAACTCACCTACGCCGAGTTCAGCGAACTCGTCGGCCTGGACTTCCACCAGGATCTGGACGCCCGTTTCGGCGCCTGAACCCGCCTCCTTTTTTTCATCTCCTTCCGTTCACCATGAGCGCCACCGCTTTTCCCGCTGCCGAAATTCCCTCCGACACGCCCAGCCCGGGTGCCCACGCCGCCGTGCGCGAACTGCTCGACCTGCTGGGCCCTGTGGCCGTGATGGCCGGTGCCGATGTGCCCGCGCGCAACCGCAACGACTACAGCGGCCTGCTGCCGACCGAGCCGCTGGCCGTGGTGCGCCCGGCCAGCACGGCCGAGGTGGCAGCCACGCTGCGTATCTGCCATGCGCACGGCGTTGCGGTGGTGCCGCAGGGCGGCCTGACCGGGCTGTGCGGCGGTGGCCGTGCACAGGACGGCGAGATCGCGCTGTCGCTGGAGCGCATGACCGGTATCGAGGAGATCGATCCGGCCGCGGCCACCATGACCCTGGCCGCCGGCACGCCGCTGGAAACCGTGCAGCAGGCCGCCGATGCGGCCGGCTTCTTCTGCCCGCTGGACCTGGGCGCACGGGGCTCCTGCGCCATCGGCGGCAACCTGTCGACCAACGCCGGGGGCAACCGCGTCATCCGCTACGGCATGGCGCGCGAAATGGTGCTGGGCCTGGAGGTGGTGATGGCCGACGGCACCGTGGTCAACAGCCTCAACAAGATGATCAAGAACAACGCGGGCTTCGATCTCAAGCACCTGTTCATCGGCAGCGAAGGCACGCTGGGCGTGATTACCCGCATCGTGCTGCGCCTGTTCCCCAAGCCGGGATCGCGCATGGTCGCCATGTGCGCCTGCGAGGACTACGCCACCGTGCTGCGCCTGCTGGGCGAAGCGCGCAGCGGCCTCGGGCCGCTGATGTCGGCCTTCGAGGTGATGTGGCCCGACTACTGGGGCCGCGCGGTGAACGAACTGCGCGCCCGCAACCCCTTCGCCGGTGACGACACGGCGTATGGCGCCTACGTGCTGATCGAGGCCCTGGGCACCGACCCCGAAGCCGATCTGCCGCGCTTCGAAGCCTGGCTGGAGCGCCTGCTGGAACAGGGTGTCGTGCCCAACGCCGTGGTCGCGCAGTCGCTGGCCGACGAGCAGGCTCTCTGGGGCGTGCGCGATGCCTGTGGCGAGCTGCACCAGACCTGGCCCGGCCACCTGGCCTTCGACATCGGCCTGCCACAGACCGCCATGGATCACTACGCGCGCGCCTGCAAGGCCGAGCTGGCCGAGAAGGTGCCCGGTTGCGAGACCGTGTTCTACGGCCACATCGGTGACGGCAACGTGCACATCGTCGCTTACCGGGCCGGTGACGCCGAGCAGCCCAAGGACGCGGTGGAGGAAGTGGTGTACGGCCTGGTGCAGAAGTTCGGCGGCACGGTGTCGGCCGAGCACGGCATCGGCACGCTCAAGCGCCGCTGGCTGGGTCATGCCCGCTCGCCCGAACAGATCGAGCTGATGCGCACCCTGAAGCTGGCGCTGGACCCCAAGGGCATCCTCAACCCCGGTAAGGTGCTGTGAGCGTGGGCGCGTTGACCGGCCGTGTGGCTGTGGTGACGGGGGCTGGCCGCGGTATCGGGCTGGCCATTGCCGAAGATTTGGCGGCGCGTGGCGCCGACCTGGCGCTGTTCGACCTGCAGGCGCCCGAAGCCGCGGCCGATGCGCTGGCGCGTGCCCATGGCGTGCGCACCCTGGCGGTGACCGCCGATGTCAGTGACGAGGCGGTGGTCAATGCCGGCTGCGCGGCGGTGGCGGCCCAGTTGGGCACGGTGTCGGTGCTGGTGAACAACGCCGGCATCATGCAGCGCGAATCGGCCGACCACCACACCCTGCCGGCGAGCGACCTGCAGCGCATGCTGGCGGTGCACGTGGGTGGCACGGCCGCCATGTGCGCGGCCGTGTTGCCTGGCATGCGGGCGCAGGGTTTTGGCCGCATCGTGAACCTGTCGTCGGTCATCGGCCTGGTGGGCCTGCAGCGCCGCACGGCGTATTCCACCGCCAAGGCAGCCATCGCCGGCCTCACACGTGGCCTGGCGCTGGAGAACGGCCGCCACGGCGTGACCGTCAACGCGGTCGCACCGGGTTATGTGCTGACCGACGTGCTGCGCGAAAAGATGCAGCGCGGCACGCTCGACTACGCGCTCTACGCCGAACGGTCGGCCGTGGGCCGCTGGGCCCTGCCGGCGGAGATCGCGCGTGTGGTCGGCTTTCTGGCCGAGCCGGCGTCCGGTTTCATCACCGCCGCCATCTGGCCGGTGGACGGCGGTTACGCCGCCAACGGCAACCCCGGCGAAACGCTGGGGCCGCTGCAGGCCCTGGACGGAGCCTGCGCCGACTGATCCCTCTGGTCGCTCTGCGACGGCACGGCGTTTGAACGCGCGCGCGGCACCGTTCGCGCGAAGTGATGCGGTACCGGCAGGGCGGGCGGAACAGCGTCATCCATGCGCACGCCGGGACCCGCCGGGTGGGGACGCGGATTCATGATCGATAATAGAAATAATTCTTATTTGATCTGATTCCCGGGCAGTGGCCGTGCGCGCCCGGATCCCACCACCAGGCCGATACCCCGCCGTGCTGGAGCGCTACCACCGCGAACTGCTGAACTTCCTGACCGGCCAGGTCAAGGACCGCGACACCGCGGCCGACCTGGCCCAGGAGAGCTGCGTCCGCGTGCTGGCGGTGCAGCAGGCGGGGCGCCCGGTGTTCGACCTGCGCGCGCTGCTCTACCGCACCGCGCGCAACCTGCTGGTCGACCAGCACCGGCGCGCCGAAGTCCGCCGCCACGAGCCGCTGGATGCCCTGGCTGAGGAGCAGCAGCCCTGTGCGCCGGCCCATTGGCAGCCCGATCAGGTGCTGGCGTCCCGGCAGATCGTGCAGGCCTATGTGGCCACCATCGAGGCATTGCCGCTGCGGTGCCGCGAGGCATTCGTGCTCAATGTGTTCGACGAACTGGGCCACGCGCAGATCGCCGCCCGCATGGGCATCTCGGTCAGCATGGTGGAAAAGCACCTGGTGCGGGGCATGGTTGCCTGCAAACTCTGCGAACGGCGCCTGCGCGGCGAGTTGGACCGGCCGGGGTGAGGATGCGAGCGCCCCGTGCGTCTGCCTTGAGAACCGTCCGCTTTCCTGTTCACCCATGCCCTTGATCCCGCCTTCTTCGTCCCCTGACCCCGCCGCACCGGCGGACGCCGACGAGCGCGAGTTCGACGCCTTCGCGCAGGCGCAGGACGGGCTGGACATCGAGGCCGCGACCTGGGTGGTCCGCCAGCGCGACGGGCTGGACGACGACGGCGAGGCCGCGTTGCAGGCCTGGCTGGCGGCCGACCCGCGTCACCGCGCGGCTTTCGACGACATGGCGGACACCCTGGGCGAAGTGCAGCAGTTGCCGGCCGGCGACCAGGCGGCTTTGCGCGACAGCCTGGGGGACCGCGCCGCCCCGGCCCGGCCGGTGGCATCGGCCCAGGAGGTACCCGGTACCGGCCGCCCGGCGTGGCCGCCACAGAGCCCTGTTCCGGACGCCAGCCGCCGCACCGGTCGCCCGGTCGCCCCGGGCTGGGGTGGGTTCGCGCTGCGCCGGCATGCCCTGTTGGCGAGCCTGGTGCTGACGGCGGGCATGGCGGGCTGGATGGGCTGGGACCACTGGCAGCGGCAGCCCTGGTTCGAACAGCACTACGCCACGCTGCGCGGGCAGCAGCGTATGGTTCGCCTGCCCGACGACGCCGCCGACCGGGGGCAGCCGGGCAGCACGCTGCATCTGGACGTGGCCACGCAGCTGGACGCCCGGCTGTATCGCGACCGGCGCGAGCTGCGGCTCGATGACGGGCAGGTCATGCTGGCCGTGGCCCCCGACGCCGCCCGGCCGCTGCAGGTGCGGGCCGGGGCGCTGCGGATCACGGTGGTCGGGACCCGGTTTGCGGTGCGCCACACCGCGTCGGGGCTGGGCGCCGGTCGCACCGAAGTGGTGGTGGAAGAGGGGCGCGTGCGCGTGTCTGGCCCGCTGGAGGACGCGCCCGCGCTGGAGCTGACCGCCGGCCAGCGCGTGTCGGCGGACGCCGAGGGCCGTCTCGGCCCGGCCGAAGCCGTGCCCGCGGCGTCTGTGGCGGCGTGGCGCGAGGGCCGGATCAGCTTCGACCACACGCCGCTGGCCGAAGCGCTGGCCGAGTTCGAGCGCTACGGTCCCACGGGCGTGGTGGTCACCGACCCCGGGGTCGCGGCGCTGCCGGTCGGTGGCAGCTACAGCGTGCGCCAGTTCCCGCGTTTTGTGGACACGCTGCCCCAGATGCTGCCCGTGCGGCTGGTGGTGCGCGGGGCGGTGACCGAGGTGGTGGCCCGTTAGCCGGGCTCCCGAAGTAAACAGGAAAAATTCTCATTGGCAACGTGTGGGTTGAGGCCACCCATGCGTCTACCCCGGTGGAAGCCGCTCTGCGCGCCGCGCAGCAGCCCCGAACCCATCATCACCGAGGAGTCTTTCACCATGCCGTCTTTCCCCCGCAAGCGCTGGGCGCCCGCCCCCCTGGCGCTGGCCGCCAGCCTCGCCCTGACCCTCGCAGCCGGGCACGCGCCGCTGGCACACGCCCAGGATGCCGCTGCGCCTGTTTCGGTCCAGATTCCGGCCCTGCCCCTGGGGCAGGCACTGAACGAACTGGCCCGGCAGGCCCGGCTGCCGCTGACGTTTCCGGCGCCGCTGGTGGCGGGCAAGACCGCACCGGCCGTGACCGGCGCGATGACCGTGCGCCAGGCGCTGGACCGTCTGCTGGCCGGCAGCGGGCTGGCCGCCGCCTTCGAAGGCGGCGCGGTGGTCGTGCGGCCGGCGCCGCCCCGCGCACCGGGGGCCGAAACCACCCTGAAGACGGTGACCGTGACCGCCTCGGCGGCGGCCCCCGAATCGCCGCTGCGCTACCTGTCGGCAGACGTGGCCGCCGGGGCGCTGGGCAGCAAGTCGGTGCTGGACACGCCGTTCTCCCTGACGGTGGTGGACAGCGAGAGCATCACCGAGCGGGGCGCCAGGTCCATCGGCCAGATTTTCGTGAACGACCCGTCGGTCTACACGCCCACGTCGGCGGCGACCACCGACTGGTGGGGCACGCAGATCCGGGGCCTGGGTGTGCGCAACAGCTACATCGACGACATACCCATGCTGTTGTACTGGGGCGGCGATTTTCCGACCGAGGTGGTTGAAAGCGTGACGGCCCTCAAGGGCCTGACCGGCTTCATGTACGGCTTTGGCGAGCCCGGCGGGGCGCTGAGCTACCAGCTCAAGCGGCCCAAGGCGCACAACGAGACCACGGTGGACCTGGGCCTGCGCAACCCCGGCCTGTGGTCGGTGCATGTGGACACCAGCCGGGTGCTGGACGATGGCCTGGCGCTGCGCGCCAACATCGCCAAGGAAGACGGCAAGGCCTACAACGGCGCGCGGATCGACCGCACCGTGGCGTCGCTGGCGGTCGACAAGGTGATCGATCCGTCGCTCAAGTGGTTCGGCACGCTGACCTACGAAGACAGCCGCAACCGGGGTGAGCCGCTGCAGTTCTACCTCTCGGCCTACGACACGGCGGGCAGCGGCGGCCGGCTGCCGCGCATGACCTACGTCTACGACGACGTCAACGTCGACAACGGGTTCTACAACACCAAGACCACGCAGGCTTCCACCGGCCTGCGCTGGGACATCGATGGCCGCTGGCGGCTGACCACCCAGATCGGGGCCTCGCGGCGCGAGCACTATGCGAACAAGGCGTTTGCGGACCTGCTGAACCTGGAAGGCGACTACGCGGGCAATTCCTACAACTTCGCGGGCAAGCTGGACAACCTGTTCACCCAGGCCGTGGTGGAAGGTCGTTTCGAGAGCGGTGCGGTGCGCCACGAACTGGTGGGTGGCGTCGGCATCCAGCAGGCCAAGGACACCTGGAGCAACGACTGGTACTGGGTCAACGACTTCAATGGCAATCTTTACCAGCGCCAGCCCTTCCGCACCACGCGGGCGATCGATTTTTCGATGGGACCTTTGGGCGCCGACACCCGCCAGACCTATGCGTTCGCCAGCGACACCGTCCATTTCGGGCCGCACTGGCAGGCGATCGTGGGCCTGCGCTACACCGACTACCGCGTGAAGGATCTGGACGGCGACCCTTCGGTCGATTCGGGCTACGACGCGCAAAAGGCCAGCCCCACGCTGGCGCTGATCTACAAACCCGATCCCCAGACCAGCTACTACGGCAGCTACGTCGAAGGCCTGGAGGCGGGCACGCGCGTGGCCCAGACCTATGCCAATGCGGGCGAGATGCTGGGCGCGACCGTCTCGCGCCAGTACGAAGTGGGCGTCAAGCGCGAGTCGGGCGGCGTGGACTACACGGCGGCGCTGTTCCGCATTGAGCGGGCCAACCAGATGGACATCTGGCGCGACGGCGCCCGCTACCTCACGCAGGACGGTCTGCTGGTCTACCAGGGGGCGGAGTTCTCCGGCGCCTGGCAGGCCACGCGCAACCTGAACCTGGGTTTCGGGGCCATCTATCTGGACGGCGCCATTGACAAGGTCTCGGCCGACAACGCGGCCCTTCAGGGCAACACGCCGGCCAACGCGGCCAAGTGGCAGGTCGTGGCCAACACCCAGTACCGTGTGCCGGGCATGGCCGGCCTGAAGCTGCACGGCAATGTGCGCTACTACGGGGCGCTCTACGCCAGCGATGCCAACGACCTGAAGGTGCCTGCGCACACGGTGGCCAATGCCGGCTTCAGCTACGACTTCCGCGTACAGGCACAGCCCTGGACCCTGATCGGCAACATCTACAACCTCTTCAACACCCGGTACTGGGCGGCGGGGGGCTGGTCGTCGGCCAATCAGGGCGAAGCACGCAACGTCTCGCTGGTGCTCAGAACGCGGTTCTGAGCGGCGCTGGGCCCAGACGCCGGGTGCCGGTGCGGCACCGGGTCAGGCGTCGTCCGGGTTGCCGCCCAGGCGTTTGCGGCGTTTCCACAGCGTGGTGCGCGACACGCCCAGCCGCTGGGCGGCTTCGGTCAGGCGCCCGCCCGAGAGCTCCAGGGCGCGCTCGATCTGGGCCAGTTCGGCCTGCTCGCGGGCATTGGCCAGGGTGTCTCCAGCCACGTCGGGCGGGTCGAGCGCGCGCTCCGGAAACAGGTCGCCGGCGTCGAGCACCGGCGTGTCGCACAGCGCCACGGCCCGTTCGATCCGGTTGCGCAGTTCGCGCACGTTGCCCGGCCAGGCGTGGGCCAGCAGCGCGCTGTGCGCCAGCGGGCTGAGTGTGGGGCAGGGCAGGCCCTGGCGCTCGGCCGCCTGGGCCATGAAGGGTTGGGCCAGGGCCAGGATTTCGGCCGGCCGCTCGCGCAGCGGTGGAATCGGCAGTTCCACCACCGCCAGCCGGAAATACAGGTCTTCGCGGAAGCGGCCGGCGCGCATGCGCTCGGCCAGGTCGGCGTTGGTGGCGGCGACGATGCGCCCCTGGAAGCGCTGGTCCTGCCGGGCGCCGACGCGGCGGAACACGCCGTCCTGCAGCACGCGCAGCAAGGTGGCCTGCAGGCGCGGATCGAGCTCACCGATCTCGTCCAGAAACAGGGTGCCGGTGCCCGCTTCTTCAAAAAAGCCGATGTGTGCGCCGTGGGCACCGGTGAACGCGCCCCGCTCGTGGCCGAAGAACTGGCTCTCCATCAGTTCCGGCGGGATGGCGCCGCAGTTGACCGCGACAAAAGGCGCCTCGGCGCGGGGCGACAGCGCATGAAGCTGGCGCGCGGCCACCTCCTTGCCGACGCCGGTTTCCCCACGCAGCAGCACCGGCACGTCGCGCGGGGCCAGCCGGCGCAGGTCGGCCGCCAGCCGCTCGGTGACCGCGGACAGGCCGAAGCCCTCGGTCGGGGTGGCCGCTGCGGCGGCCGGCGGGCTGGCCAGTTCGCGGATGCGGCGCACCAGTTCGTCGGCGTCGCAGGGTTTGGTCAGGTAGTCGTCGGCGCCGGCGCGCACCAGGCGCACGGCCTGGCCGATGTCGGCGAAGGCGGTGGCGAACACGATGGGCGTGTCGCCCAGATAGGGCTGCGCCTGGCGGTAAAGGTCTTCGCCGGAGCCGTCGGGCAGCCGGATGTCGGAGAGCACGAACGCGGGCCGGGCGCGGCGCATGGCCTGCAGGGCGTCGGCGCAGGTGGTGGCCCATTCGACGCGAAAGCCCTCCAGACGCAGGCGCTGGACGAGGGCACCGCCGAGCACGGGGTCGTCTTCGATCAGCAGCACGGGCAGGCCGGATGCGGGGGCGTTGGTCATGGGGTCAGTCGGCCGCTGGCGTCGGGGCCAGCGGCAGGTCCAGGGTGATGTGGGTGCCGCGGCCGGGCTGGGCCACCACGGTGACGCGCCCACGCAGTTGCTGCAGCAGGCGGATGACCACCGCCACGCCGAGCCCGGCTTCGTCGGTGGGCTCGGTGCCGGCTTGCAGGTGCTGCGCCAGGACGGCGGGCATGCCCGGCCCCGGGTCCAGCACTTCCAGCCGCAGGTCCAGCGGCTGCAGCGTGCAGCGCAGCGTGACATCGCTGTCCGCGGGGCTGGCTTTCACGGCGTTGAGCAACAGGTTGAGCAGGATCTGGCGCACCTCGTGGCCGCCCACCGGCACGGCCTGCGCCAGCGTGCTGTCGACGTGCAGGCGGACCCGGGCGCGGCGGGCCTGGGGCTCGATCAGGCGCTGGATGTCCAGCAGATCCTGCGGGCCGAACGCCTGCAGATCCTGCGGTGGGCGGTGCGTGGCCAGCGTGGCGTCGGCCACGCCGGCCAGGGCCCGCATGCCGCGCTCCATGAAATCGAGCGCCTCGGCCCGAGTCTGGGGCTGGTCGCCAAACTTGCGCAGGGTGTCGATGGCGGTGAGCACGCCCGCCAGCGGGTTGCGCACTTCGTGCGCCAGCGTGGCGGCCATGCGGCCGAGCACGGCCTCGCGTTCCTGCTCGGCCATGCGGGTCAGCAGGGCTTCGCGGTCCTGGGCCGCCAGGGCCATGTGGTTGTAGGCCTGCAGCAGGCGCGCGGTTTCCTGGTCGTCGTCGTTGACCAGGCCCTGCGGAACGGGTTCGGGGCCTTGCTCGGTGCTGCGCTGCAGGTGTTCGGTCAGCACGGCCACGGGGCGCTGGAGCCGGCGCACCAGCACCAGCGCGACCAGGGCGCAGGCCAGGCTCAGCGCCAGGTCGAGCGCGACGACGCGCCACCAGAGCTGGCGGCGTTCGCTCACGTAGCTGGTGACGTCGAGGTTGGCGACCACCCGCAGGGGCTCCGAGGCCTGGCTGTCCAGCCGGTCGTCCGTCAGCGGGCGCCAGATCCAGTAGGAACTGTCTTCGTCGTCCAGCCAGTGTCCGTAGGGGCTCTGGGCCACCGCTTCGGGCATGGCCACCGGTTCCAGGCCGGCGCGGTCGGCGCGGGCCAGGGGCTGGCGCTGTGCGTCCAGCACGAACAGGCGCCGGTCGACCAGCCCCTCGTGGAGGCGCAAGGCTTCCTGCAGCGTGCGCGCGATGCCCTCGCGGTCGTCCCGGATGACGGGGGGCAGCAGGGCAGCGCCCAGGCCGTCGAGGTAGATCTGGCCCATGCGGTCGAGCTGCCGCTCGATCTGCTGCGACAGACCCTGAACGGCCCACTGGGTGGTGCCGGCGGCCGCGATCAGCACCATGGCCGCCACGGCCAGGGGCAGCCGCGTGGTCATGGGGAGTCGGTGGAACCAGTTCAACATGGGACGGGGCAAAGGCCCCGCCATCTTATGCGGGCCGGGCGCCGCGCAGCACGCGCACGGGATGCCGGCCGGTCCAGCCCAGGCGGGCTGCCACGTCGGGGCGCAGGTCGAGCACGCCGTGGTCGAACCAGGCGTCGGCACCGGCCAGCAGCAGGTCGTCGGCGTGGCAGTGCTGGCGCAGCGCCGTGCTGGGGCGGCCTGCCGCCAGCTGGGTCGACCAGGCCAGC
>NZ_BSPB01000049.1:0-22219 GCF_030160815.1 Hydrogenophaga electricum
CCGCACGCGCCGCTGACAGCGGTTCAGGCCGCGGCAGCCAGTGCGGTGCCGGTGCCGACCACGCCGCTGGCCTGCAGTTCGGCGATCTCGGCGTCGCCGTAGCCCAGCTCGCGCAGCAGTGCCAGGGTGTGTTCGCCCAGCGCGGGGGGCGGGCGCCGCAGGGGCAGGCGCTCGCCGTCCAGTGTCAGGGGCAGCAAGGCGGTGCGGGTGTCCACGGTGCGGCCGGCGCCGCTGGCGTCGGCCGGCAGCGTGACCGGGGCCAGGCCCCCGGTGGCCAGCAGGTGCGGGTCATCCAGCAGGTCCTGCGGCCGTGTGATGGGGGCGTGGGGCAGACCGATGCGTTCGAAGCGCTCGGCCAGTTCGGCCGCGCTGAACGCGGCGAAGCGCTCGCGCAGCAGGGGCAGCATCCAGGCGCGGGCTTGCACGCGGGCGTTGTTGCTGTCCAGCCGGGGATCGCTGCTCAGGTCGTCGAAACCGAAGGCCTCGCACATCAGGGCCCACTGGGTGTCGCTCACGGCGGCCAGGAAGATCTGCTCGCCACCGCGCACGCTGAAGACGTCGTACACGGCCCAGGCGCTGATGCGGCTGGGCATGGGGGCTGCGGGTCGGCCCGTCACCGCGTACTGCATCATGTGCTGGGCCACCAGCAGCACGTTGTTTTCGAACAGCGCGCTCTGCACGGCCTGGCCGCGGCCGGTCTTTTCCCGCTGCGCCAGCGCCGCCAGGGCGCCGATGGCGCCGAACATGCCGCCCATGATGTCGTTGACGCTGGTGCCCGCGCGCAGCGGCCGGCCTTCGGGGCCGGTCATGTAGGCCAGGCCGCCCATCATCTGCACCACCTCGTCGAGCGCCGTGCGGTGTTCGTAGGGGCCGGGCAGAAAGCCTTTGTGCGAGACGTAGACCAGGCGCGGGTTCAGGCGCGCGAGCGCGTCGTGGCCGAAGCCGAGGCGGTCCAGGGTGCCGCTCTTGAAGTTCTCGCTGAACACGTCGGCACCGGTGACCAGGCGCAGCACGATCTCGCGCCCGCGTGGGTCTTTCACGTCCACCGCCAGGCTCAGCTTGTTGCGGTTGAACGTGCCGAAGAAGCCGGCGCCCGAGCCCAGCAGGCGGCGCGTGCTGTCGCCGGCGATGGGCTCGACCTTGATGACCTCGGCGCCCAGATCGGCCAGGATCATGCCGCAGGTCGGGCCCATGACCATGTGGGTGAATTCCACCACCCGCAGGCCTTGCAGGGGCAGGCTGTCGGGGGCAGGGGGCGGGGTGCTCGGGTTCATGCGGCGGCCTGTCGGGGAATGGAAGGGGTGCGGGGCAGCCGGCCGTCGGCGTAGGTGAAGCCCAGCGGCAGGCCGGCTTCGGGCAGCATGCCGTAGAGCGGTTCACCGGGCAGGCCGGCGCGCAGGGGCGCGCGCGCCGCCAGCAGGGCTTCGAGGTCGACGCCGGTGGCGATGCCCATGGCTTCGAACATGAACACCAGGTCTTCGGTGACCACGTTGCCCGAGGCCCCCGGCGCGTAGGGGCAACCGCCCAGGCCGGCCTGCGAGCTGTCGAAGGTCCGCACGCCGGCCTCGTAGGCGGCCAGGCAGTTGGCCAGACCCAGGCCGCGGGTGTTGTGCAGGTGCGCGGCGCCTGCGCGTTCGCCCAGCGCGGCGCGCAGCCGGGTGAACAGGCGGCGCACCTGGGCGGGCTGCGCCATGCCGGTGGTGTCCGAGAGGCCGACCTCGTCGACCCCGGCCGCCGCAGCGGCTTCGGCCAGGCGCAGAACCTCGTCTTCGGGCACCGGCCCCTGCAGCGTGCAGCCGAATGCGGTGGACAGGCCGACCTCGATGCGCACGGCGGGTGCCTGCGCGTCGCGCAGCGCGACGATGCGGCGCAGTTCGGCCAGCATGTCGGCGCGGGTCTTGCGCACGTTGGCCAGGGAATGGGCTTCGCTGGCCGAGACCGGCAGCGTCAGCTTGTGCACGCCGGTGGCCAGCGCCGCTTCGGCGCCCTGCAGGTTGGGCACCAGGGCCATGACCGTCCAGCCGGGCAGGGCGAGGGCGTGGCGCACCACGTCGGCCACATCGGCCATCTGCGGCAGGCGCCGCGCCGGCACGAACGAGCCGATCTCGATCTCGCGCAGGCCGGCGGCGTGCAGCGCGTCGATCCAGGCGCATTTGGCGGCGGTGGGCATGACCGATTTCACGCTCTGCAGGCCATCGCGGGGGCCCACTTCACTGATGAGAACGGTGGATTCGGAGAGGGGCATGGGTGTTGATGGGTTGTTCTGAAAGATAGAATTATTAATCATTAGATAGAACAATGGTAGGGTGTGGGTCCCGGCTTGTCAAACCGGGTTTGCCGTAAGCTCGGTGCCATGCCCAGAAAGTCCGCGCTTCCTTCCGTGGCCGACGAGCAGGCCGCCCCCGGCGGGGCCGCCGCTGTCGACCGCGCCCTCAGCCTGCTGGCCGCCTTCCGCCAGGGCGACGGCGCGCTGTCGGTCACCGTTCTGGCGGAGCGCACACGGCTGTACAAAAGCACGGTGCTGCGCCTGCTCGCCTCGCTGGCGCATGCCGGGCTGGTGCAGCGCACCCCGGATGGCCTGTGGTCGCTGGGGCCCGAAGTCGCACGCCTGGCCGCGATCTATGCCGACTCGTTTTCGCTCGAAGACGTGGTGCTGCCGGAGATGCGGGCCCTGGTGCAGCGCACGCAGGAAAGTGCGTCTTTTCATGTGCGCCAGGGCGATCAGCGGCTGGTGCTGTTCCGCGTGGACTCGCCGCAGTTGCTGCGCGACCACGTGCGGGCGGGGGACCTGCTGCCGCTCGACCGCGGCGCCGGGGGGCGCATCCTCATGGCCTACACGGGCGCGCGCGGCAAGCTCTACGACGCGATCCGGCAGGACGGCCACGTGATGGTCAGCAGCGACCGGGTGCCCGGGCTGGTGGGCATTTCGGCGCCGGTCTGGAAGGCGCCGCACGAACTGGTGGGGGCCCTCACGCTGACCGCGCCGGAGTCGCGCATCCAGCCCGTCTTCGTGGACGAGGTGCGGGTGTCGGCCGCGCGCCTGTCGGCGCGGCTGGGTGGCCAGCCCGCCATCTGACGGTGCACACCGCCGCCGGGCGCTGCGCGTACCATCGCCCCATGACCCAGGATACCCAGGACCCCATCCACGAAGACCGCGTGTGGAGCGACGAGCGCTGGACGGCGCGCGTGATCAAGAACGAAGACGACGATGGTTGGGCTGTGGCCATGTACCTCGATGGCGAGCCCGAGCCCGCGCTGGTCGGCCCCTGGACCATGGGGCGCGACAAGAAGAACCCCAAGCCGCTGGACGTGAACGCCTTCAACACGCTGGTGAAAACCGCGAGCGAGGTGATCCGCCGCACCGAGCAGCAGCGCCACGCCGAACTGAACAAGAGCGTGAACCTGGTGGTGGGCGGCCGACGCGTGCGCGTGGCGCTGGCCATCGTGCCCGACGAAGAAGGCGCGACGGCCACGCTGCGAGCCACCGACGAGTACGGCGAAGAGCTGGCCCGGGTGCCGGTGCCGCCCACGTTCAAGCTGAACATCGCCAGCGCCGAGGCCTGGGTGGCTTCGGGGTTTGAAAGGCCTGCCCGATGATCGAGGGACTGGTGGCCGGCCGCCTGATGGGCGAGGCCTCGCGCCGCGTGGACAAGGCGGGGCGAGGCTATGTGGTGGCGCGCGTGCTGGCGCGCAACCGGGTGGACGACGAATACATCGTCAACGTGATCGCCTTCGACGATGCCCCCGCGGCAGCGCTGCTGGCGCTGGCCGATGGCGACGCGCTGTCGCTGGCCGGTGGACTCACGCCCAAGGTGTGGGTCGACAAGCAGGGCGTGGCGCGCCCCAGCCTGGACATGGTGGCCACGCGGGTGCTGAGCGCGCGCGACGGCGGCTGAGGTTCACTGCCGGATGCGTTTGCCGGTCTTGAACACCCACCACACGACGCCCAGGCAGGCGAACATGAACACCAGCGTCATGCCCGTGCTGACGGCGATGTGCACGTCGGCCTGCCCGTAGAAGGCCCAGCGCAGGCCGCTGATGAGGTAGACCACCGGGTTGAACAGCGACACGGTCTGCCAGGGTTCGGGCAGCATGTTGATGCTGTAGAACGCGCCGCCCAGGAAGGTCAGCGGCGTGATGACCAGCAGCGGAATCACCTGCAGCTTCTGGAAGCTGTCGGCCCACAGGCCGATGATGAAACCGAACAGGCAGAACGACACCACGGTCAGCAGCAGGAAGCCCACCATCCACACCGGGTGGGCGATGGAATAGGGCACGAAGCAGCGTGCCGTCAGCAGGATCAGCGTGCCCAGCAGCAGGCTCTTGCTGGCGGCCGCGCCCACGTAGCCCAGCAGCACCTCGACCCAGCCGACCGGCGCCGACAGCAGTTCGTAGATGGTGCCCGACCACTTGGGCATGTAGATGCCGAACGAGGCGTTGGAGATGCTTTCACTCAGCAGCGAGAGCATGAGCAGGCCGGGGATGATGTAGGCGCCGTAGTCCACGCCACCGATGTCGCCCATGCGCGAGCCGATGGCCGAGCCGAAGACGATGAAGTACAGCGAGGTGGTGAGCACCGGCGCGATCAGGCTCTGCATCCAGGTGCGGAACGCGCGGTTCATCTCGAAACGGTAGATGGCGCGAACGCCGTGCAGGTTCAGGTGCATCTCAGGCCCCCGCTTTCTGTTCGTGGACCAGGCTGACGAAGATGTCTTCGAGCGAACTTTCGCTGCTGCGCAGGTCCTTGAAGGCGATGCCCTGGGCACCCAGCGCGGCCAGCAGTTCGGCGATGCCGGTGTCTTCCTGGTGGGCGTCGAAGGTGTAGGTCAGGGTCAGGCCGTCGGGCGCCAGCGTGAGCGGCCAGCGCGAGAGCGCGTCGGGCACCGCGGCCAGCGGTTGCGGCAGCGACAGCGCGAGTTCCTTGCGGCCGAGCTGGCGCATCAGCGTGGTCTTGTCTTCGACCACGATCAGCTCGCCCTTGCGGATCACGCCGATGCGGTCGGCCATGTCTTCGGCTTCTTCGATGTAGTGCGTGGTCAGGATGATGGTGGTGCCGGCCTCGCGCAGTTCGCGCACCAGACGCCACATGTCGTGGCGCAGCTCCACGTCGACGCCCGCGCTGGGTTCGTCGAGGAACAGGATCTGCGGCTCGTGCGACAGCGCCTTGGCGATCAGCACGCGGCGCTTCATGCCGCCCGAGAGCGTCATGATCTTGTTGTCCTTCTTGTCCCAGAGCGACAGGTCTTTCAGGATTTTTTCGATCAGCGCCGGTTTGGGCGCCTGGCCGAACAGGCCGCGGCTGAAGCTGACGGTGGCCCAGACGGTTTCGAAGGCATCGGTGTGCAACTCCTGCGGCACCAGGCCGATGGCGGCGCGGGCCTGCCGGTAGTCGTGCACGATGTCGAAGCCGGCGGCGTGGATGGTGCCGCTGGTCGGCAGCGTGAGGCCGCAGACGGTGCCGATCAGCGTGGTCTTGCCAGCGCCGTTGGGGCCGAGCAGGGCAAAGATTTCGCCCCGCCGGATGTCCAGGTTGACGTTCTTGAGGGCCTGAAAACCCCCGGGGTAGGTTTTGTGCAGACCGCGGATCGCGAGGATGGTGCCGTCCGGAGACGGCGCAGAGGCGGGGAGGGACGACATCCCCGCATTCTCACCGAATACTGTTTATGCGTACAGACCGCAGGGTTGATGCGCGGCCCGGGGGCGTCAGCGCGCGGGGGGCTCGGCCGTGGTCGACAGCGGCGGCGGCAGATCGTCCCCGGCGCGCCGGCGGCGGAACAGGGCGGCGCGGGCCAGCACGATGGTGGTGACGGGGGCCGTGATCGACAGCACGATGATGATCAGCCACACGTGCAGCGCGAGCCCGGCACCGCGCGTGCTGAAGTGCAGGATGGAGCCAAAGGTGACCAGCCAGGCGGCCAGTGTGGAGGCCAGCGCCGGCGCGTGCATGCGCGAGAAGAAGTCGGGCAGGCGCCACAGGCCCAGCGCGGCGATCAGGACCACGATACCGCTGCACAGCAGCAGCAGCGCGACGATGATTTCGGGGATCGGCGGCAGGCTCATTCGATCACCTCCCCGCGCAGCAGGAATTTGGCCAGCGCCACCGAGCCGACGAAGCCGAACAGCACCATCAGCAGCGCGCCTTCGAAGTACATGGCGCTGTCGTAGCGGATGGCGAGCACCAGCATGATGAGCATGCCCACCACGTAGAGGAAGTCGAGCGCCAGCACGCGGTCCTGCGCGCTCGGGCCGCGCAGCATGCGCAGCAGCCCGATGCCCATGGACAGCACATAGAGCAGCAAGGTGGCCGTGACGGCCCAGGAGAGCAGGGGGCTCATTCGAAGATCTCCTTGAGCGGGTGCTCGTAGTCGGCCTTGAAGTGCGCGATGAACCGGGCCTCGTCGGCCAGATCGAACACGTGGATCAGCAGGGCGCTGCGGTCGGCGGACAGCTCCGACCACACGGTGCCGGGGATCACGGCCGAAATCATGGCCAGGGCGGCCAGCGCGTGCACGTCGCGCAGCTCCAGCGGCACCGTGACGAAGTGGCCGCGCGGCGGCTGCTGGCGGGCACGCACCACGCCCGCGGCGACGTCGATGGCCGAGCGCACCACGTCGCGGCCGACGCGCAGGATCAGCGCGATCAGCACGCCCCAGCGGCGCAGCGGGCCGGGTGTCGGGCGCAGCGGGCCCATCAGCAGCGGCATGGCCACGGCCACCAGCAGGCCCAGCAGGATCTGGCCCGGGCTGGTGCTGCGCACCAGCAGCAGCCAGCCGGCAAACAGGCCCAGGGACAGCCAGGGCGAAGGGATCAGGCGCTTCATGGGGCGGCTCCGGAGGCGGCCACCGGGTTGGGCACGGGCCAGGTGCCCATCACGGCGTCGATGTACTGCGTGGGGGTGTGCAGGGATTCCGCCGTGGCGCGGGTGTAGCGCAGCACCGCGTCGGCCTGCCAGACCATCGCGATCAGGGCCAGCAGCAGGCCGGCGATCGGCAGGGTCTCGACCACCCGCAGGCGCGGTGCCGGGCGGTCCTGCGTGGTCCAGAAGTGGCGGATGCCCACGCGCATCAGCGCGGTGACGGCAAACAGGCCGGCGACGATCAGCAGGGCGAACAGGGTCCAGGCTGGGGCGGTGCCGATGTCGATCAGCGTGCCCAGCATGGCGAGCTTGCCGACGAAGCCCGACAGCGGCGGCAGGCCCGCAATCACCATGGTGCAGATGATGAAGGCCACGCCCAGGAAGGCCAGCGCGGCGGGAATGGCGCGTCCGATCAGGGCTTCCTCGTCGTCGTCGAGGTTGGTGCCGGCCGGCGGCTCGGCGTCGAAGAAGGCGGGCAGGGCGTAGTTGCCGTCGTCCATTTCCGGCGGGTCGGCCTCGACCTCGCGGGCGCGTTCGAGCAGTTCGACCAGCAGGAACAGCGCACAGCCCGCCAGCGTGGAGCTGGCCAGGTAGAACAGGGCGCCGCCACTGAGCAGCGGGGTGTCGAAGCCGATGGCGGCGATCAGCGTGCCCGAAGAGGCGATCACGCTGTAGCCGGCCAGGCGCGCCAGTTGCTGCGACGCCAGCATGCCCACGGCACCGAAGGTCAGCGTGGCCAGGCCGCCCCAGATCAGCGCTTCGCCGCCGAAGCCGGCCGAGTCGCCGGCGCTTTCGGGGAAGCACAGCGTCCACAGGCGCAGGATGGCGTAGAAGCCCACCTTGGTCAGGATCGCGAACACGGCCGCCGCCGGTGTGCTGGCGGCGGCATAGGCCGGCGGCAGCCAGAAATTCAGCGGCCACAGCGCCGCCTTGGCCAGGAAGGCGATGGCCAGGATGGCCGCCCCGGCGTGCAGCAGGCCGCGGTCGCTGGCCGGCACCAGGCTGAGTTTCTGCGCCATGTCGGCCATGTTCAGCGTGCCGGTCACGCCGTAGAGCACGGCCACCCCGATGAGGAACAGCAGCGAGGCCATCAGGTTGATGGCGATGTAGTGCAGACCGGTCTTGACACGGGCTGCGCCCCCGCCGTGCAGCAGCAGGCCGTAGCTGGCGGCCAGCAGCACTTCGAAGAACACGAACAGGTTGAACAGGTCGGCGGTCAGGAAGGCGCCGTACAGGCCCATGAGCTGCAGCTGGAACAGCACATGGAAGTACACGCCGGCGTGCTGCCAGCGGGCCAGCGCATAGAGCAGCCCGGCCAGCCCGACCGCACCGGCCAGCACGGCCATCAGGGCCGAGAGCCGGTCGGCCACCAGCACGATGCCGTAGGGCACAGGCCAGTTGCCGGGCAGGTAGATGCCGAAGGCCTCGGGGCCGCCAGCCTGCACGCGCAGCAGCAGCGCGATGGCGATGCACAGGCCGGTGGTCGTGGACAGGGTGTTGACCACGGCCTTGAGCCCGCGCCGGCCTTCGCCGAACATGAGCATCAGGGCTGCCGTGGCCAGCGGCAGCAGCACAGGGGCGACGATGAGGTGGTGGGTCAGGTTCATCAGCGGCGCTCCTCCTGGCCGTCCACGTGGTCGCCGCCGGACAGGCCCCGCAGGGCCAGCAGCACGACCAGGAACAGGGCGGTGGTGGCGAAACCGATCACGATGGCCGTGAGCACCAGCGACTGCGGCAACGGGTCGGTGTAGTTGGTCAGGTTGGCCACCTGGCCCGCGCGCACGATGGGCTCTTCATCGATCGACAGGCTGCCGACGCTGAAGATGAACAGGTTGACGGCGTAGGACAGCAGCGACAGCCCGATCAGCACCTGGAAGGTCCGCGGCCGCAGCACCAGCCAGATGCCGGCGCCGGCCATGACGCCGATGGCGAGGGAGACGATCAGTTCCATCAGAGGGTCTCCTCGGTGTCGCTGGCTACGACGGCCTGGCGGCGGCGCGCACGCAGCGACTGGTGGGCAATGGCGGTGAGCAGTAGCAGGGTCGAGCCCACCACCACGGCGAACACGCCCAAGTCGAAGAAGAACGCGCTGGGCAGGTGCACGTCGCCCACCAGCGGCCAGTGCGCGTGCGCGGTGTGCGTGGTCAGGAACGGGTAGCCCAGGAACAGCGGGCCCAGGCCGGTGGCCAGCGCGAGCAGCAAGCCGAAGGCGATCCAGCGGGGCGGCAGCAGGCGCATGCGTTCTTCCACCCAGCGCGTGCCGCTGACCATGTACTGGGCGATGAAGGCGATGGCCACCACCAGGCCGGCGACAAAGCCGCCGCCCGGCTCGTTGTGGCCGCGCATGAACAGGTGGAAGGCAAACACGCCGGCCACCGGCAGCAGCAGGCGCACCAGCACTGCGGGCACTTCGAGGTAGCGCTGAGGGGTGTCACCCTCGCCCTCGGTGCGGGTCAGCAGATCGCTTTCGGTGTTTTCGGGGGCGGCCCGCTGCTGGGCCGGCTGGTCGATGACCTCGACGGGCGGGCGGAAGCGTCGCAGCAGGGCGTAGACCGTGATGCCCACAATGCCCAGCACGGTGATCTCGCCCAGCGTGTCGAAGGCCCGGAAGTCGACCAGCATCACGTTGACGATGTTGGTGCCGCCACCGAGCGGCAGCGCGTTTTCGATGAAGTAGGGCGAGATCGACAGCGGGGCGGTGCGCGTGAGCAGCGCGTAGGACAGCGCGGCCAGGCCCATGCCGACCAGCACCGCGATCAGCAGGTCGCGCCGGCGGCGCCACCAGATGAGGGCAGTGAACGGCAGCTCGTCCCGCTCGATGCGCTTGGGCATCCAGCGCAGGCCCAGCAGGAACAGCACCATGGTCACGACCTCGACCGAGAGCTGGGTGAGGGCCAGGTCGGGCGCGGAGAACCAGGCGAAGGTGATGCACAGCGCCAGCCCGACCACGCTGAGCATGATCAGGGCCGCGAGCCGGTGGAACTTGGCCTGCACGGCCGCGCCGATGGCACAGGCCCCGGCGATCACCCACAGCGCCACGAACTCCGGCGTCGCCGGCACCCGGGCGCGGTCGCCCCAGGTGAGGGGCACGATCAGGGCCGAGCCGACCCCGGCGAGCAGCGCGATGACCACCATGGCCGCGAGTTGTGGCTGCAGCCGGCGGGTGCCCGTGCGGCGCAGCAGGCGGCGGGCGCCGTCGGTGATCAGTGCCAGCGTGATCTCGAACAGGTGTTTGCCGTTGAACCAGCGCAGGCCGGGCGCCCAGCGGGCACGCCGGGACTTGAAGCGCTTGGCAAAGAGCAAGTAGGCCACCAGGCCACCGGCCGTGGCCACCAGGCTCATCACCAGCGGGGTGTTGAAGCCGTGCCAGACCGCCAGGCTGTATTCGGGCAGCGGGCCGCCCACCACCGGCTGCGCGGCCGTGGCCAGCAGCGGGCCGATGGACCAGGCCGGCAAGGTGCCGACCACGATGCAGGCCAGCACCAGCAGTTCGACCGGCACGCGCATCCAGTGCGTGGGCTCGTGCGGCACGCGGGGGCAGTCGGGCGGCGCGCCGAAGAACACGTCGTGCCCGAATCGCAGCGAATAGACCACGGCGAAGATGCCGGCCAGCGTGGCCAGGGCCGGCAGGCCGTATTCGATGGCCGGACTGGCGTGCACGAACACGGTCTCGGCGAAGAACATTTCCTTGGAGAGGAAGCCGTTGAGCAGCGGCACGCCGGCCATCGCCGCGCAGGCCACGATGGCCAGCGTGCCGGTGATCGGCATCGACTTGAACAGGCCGTCGAGCCGGCGCATGTCGCGCGTGCCGGTTTCGTGGTCGATGATGCCCACCGACATGAACAGCGAGGCCTTGAAGGTCGCGTGATTCATCATGTGGAAGACGGCGGCCACCGCGGCCAGCGGGCTGTTCATGCCCAGCAGCAGGGTGATCAGACCCAGGTGGCTGATGGTCGAATACGCCAGCAGGCCCTTGAGGTCGTTCTGGAACATGGCCGCGTAGGCGCCCAGCAGCAGGGTGGTCAGGCCGGCGCCGCCGACGATCCAGAACCACATGTCGGAGCCGGCCAGCGCGGGCCACAGGCGCGCCAGCAGAAACACACCGGCCTTGACCATGGTGGCCGAGTGCAGGTAGGCCGACACGGGCGTGGGCGCTGCCATGGCGTGCGGCAGCCAGAAATGGAAGGGGAACTGCGCACTCTTGGTCAGCGCACCCAGCAGGATCAGCGCCAGCGCCACCGGGTACAGCGCATGGGCGCGGATCTGCGCGCCGGCGGCCAGCACTTGGTCAAGCTCCAGGCTGCCGACGATGTGGCCCAGCAGCAGCACGCCGGCCAGCAGGCACAGGCCGCCGGTGGCGGTGACGGTGAAGGCCATGCGCGCACCGCGCCGGGCTTCCTTGCGGTGGGTCCAGTAACCGATGAGCAGGAACGAGAAGACGCTGGTGAGTTCCCAGAACACCACCAACTGCACCAGGTTGCCCGAGAGCACCACGCCGAGCATGGCGCCCATGAACCCGAGCAGCAGCGAATAGAAACGCGCGGCCGGGTCTTCGGGCGACAGGTAGTAGCGCGCGTAGATGATCACCAGCAGGCCCATGCCGCTGACCAGCATGGCGAACATCCAGGCAAAGCCGTCGATGCGCACGACCAGGTCCAGGCCCAGGCTGGGCAGCCAGGTCAGGCGCTCACTGATCACGCCAGCGGCCGACACCTCGGGATACAGCAGCGCCAGTGGCAATGCCACTCCCAATGCCACGGCTCCCGACCACAGCGACTCCAGGTTGCGGGCGTTTGTGGGCAGCAGCGCGGCGACCGCGCTGCCGACAAAAGGCAGCAGGAGCAACAGGAACAGGGACATGTGGCTGAGTTTAGAGGACGTTTCCAGCCATCTGGACGGGAAGAACCGTTCGGGAAAACCGAAATTTCCCGAACGGGCCTTCTGCGGCGGCCAGCGCGTTGATCCCGGCGCCGCGGTGAAGGGGGTCAGCCGGCGCGCATGTCGCCCGCGCGCTCGTAGCGCTCGTGCCAGGCCAGCGCTTCGGGCAGCACGTGGGGCGTGTGCAGCCCGCCGAAACCGCTGCGGGCCACGGCTTCGGCGCGTTCGAGGTAGTCGGTGAGCGCGTCGCGGTAGTCCGGGTGGGCGCAGCGCTCGATGATCAGGCGGGCGCGCTGGCGGGGTGCCAGGCCGCGCAGGTCGGCCAGACCCTGTTCGGTTACGATGACCTGCACGTCGTGTTCGGTGTGGTCCACGTGGCTGGCCATGGGCACGATGCAGGAGATCTTGCCGCCCTTGGCCACCGAGCCGGTCATGAAGATGGAGAGGTAGGCGTTGCGTGCGAAGTCGCCCGAGCCGCCGATGCCGTTCATGATGCGCGTGCCCATCAGGTGGGTGGAATTCACGTGGCCGTAGATGTCGGCCTCGATCATGCCGTTCATGGCGATGATGCCCAGCCGGCGGATCACCTCGGGGTGGTTGCTGATCTCCTGCGGGCGCAGCACGATGCGCTGGCGGTAGAAATCCAGGTTGTCCATGAATTCCTTGATGCCGTCCGGGCTGAGTGAGAGCGCCGTGGCCGAGGCCATGGCCATCTTGCCGGACTTGAGCATCTCCAGCATGCCGTCCTGCAGCACCTCGGTGTAGGCGGTCAGGCCGGTGTAGGGGCCGTTGTTGAGCCCGGCCATCACCGCGTTGGCGGTGTTGCCCACGCCCGACTGCAGGGGCAGCAGTTCAGGGGGCAGGCGGCCCTGCTTCACCTCGTGGCCCAGGAAGTGAATGATGTGCTCGGCGATGCGCTGCGACACGGCGTCGGGCGGCGAGAACGGCGTGACGCGGTCGGAAGCGTTGGTTTCCACCACCGCGACCACCTTGGACGGGTCCACGTGCAGATAGGCTTCGCCGATGCGGTCGCCGGGGTGCAGCAGCGGAATGGGCTTGCGGTGCGGCGGCAGTGCGGTGCCGTAATAGACGTCGTGCATGCCCTCCAGCGCGGTCGGGTGCCAGTGGTTGACCTCCAGGATCACGCGGTCGGCCTGGTCCAGCCAGGTCTTGTTGTTGCCGATCGACGAGGTGGGCACGAGGCGGCCGTCCGGCAGGATGCCGGCCACTTCCACCACCGCCACGTTGAGCTTGCCCAGGAAGCCGAACCAGACGAACTGCGCCACGTGCGAAAGGTGGATGTCGATGTATTCCATCTCGCCGGCGTTGATGCGCTGGCGGCAGGTCGGGTCGGACTGGTAGGGCAGGCGCATCTCGATGCCGCCCACCTTGGCCAGCGCGCCGTCCAGCTCGGGCGCGGTCGAGGCACCGGTCCAGACGCCGATGCGGAACGGGTCGCCGCCGGCGGCGTTCTGCCGTTCGATGTGGCGCGCCAGCGCGGCCGGCACCACCTTGGGATAGCCGGCGCCGGTGAAGCCGCTCATGCCGACGTTGTCGCCATGGCGGATCAGGGCCGCCGCCTCGTCGGCCGACATGAGTTTGGCTTGCAGGCCTGGGTGCTGGATGCGGGAAAGGGAATGCTTCAAGCGGGTCTCCGGACCGTGGGCAGGGCGGCTCAGACCCCGTCCGGCAGGCCGGTGCGGGCCCGGGGCGGGTGATCTAAGGGAAAACCCTAATTTTCGCTGCTCAGAAGGGCCGGATTTCTGGCTTGTCACATAGGCGACAAAAGATGGGGGTGAAGCAGGGCCTCCATCCAGTGCACGAAGGTCTGCAGCCGGCGCGAGAGGTGGCGCCGGTGCGGGTAGACCAGGTGCACCGGCATGGGGGCCGGCTGGGCGTCGGGCATCACCGCCACCAGCCGGCCGTCCGCGATCAGGTGTGCCACGTCGTAGGCCGGAATCTGGATCAGGCCCAGCCCGGCCAGCGCGCAGGCGATGTAGGTTTCGGCGTTGTTGGCGCTCACCCGGCAGGGCACCGTCCGGGTGCTGGTCTTGCCCTGTGCCAGCCATTCCCACGGAGCGGGGCGGTTGCTGGCCGGCGGCACATAGTCCACGGCCCAGTGGTGGTCGAGATCTTGCGGCTGAGCGGGCGTGCCGTGCCGGGCCAGGTAGTCGGGGCTGGCGCAGTTGATCAGGGCCAGTTGCCCCAGCGGGCGCGCGACCAGGCTGCTGGGTGCCAGCGTGCCGACGCGCAGCGCGCAGTCCACGCCTTCCTGCACCAGGTCGATGGTCCGGTCGCTCGACCCCAGGTCGAGCTGCAACGCGGGATGTTCGGCCAGAAAGGCCGGCAGGGCGGGCGCGACCAGTCGCCGGGCAATGCGGCTGGGCAGATCGACCCGCAGGCGGCCGCTCAGCGAGCCGGCCGAAGGGCGGAACTGGCGCTCCAGCTCGGCCATGTCGGCGATCAGCGTGCGGGCTCTCTCCAGCAGGGCCTGGCCGTCCTGGGTGAGGCTGACGCGCCGGGTCGTGCGGTGCAGCAGGCGCGCACCGAGCCGGGTTTCCAACTGCTGCAGCGCCACCGACAGGGTGGCGCGCGGCAGGTTCAGCTGTTCGGCGGCCTGGGTGAAGCTGCCGCAGTCCGCGATGCGCACGAAGATGCCGAGGTGGTCGATGCGGTCCATGCCTATTGTTTGATTTTTTTGAAAAGTAATGTGTTGAATGTCTGATTTATTTTATTTTTAACCATCAATAAGCTGCAAACCCTCTGAGTTCTTCGTTTCAGGAGTTTTTGCATGCCTTCATTGCACAGCATCCAGGGCAAGGTCGCCCTCATCGCCGGTGGCGCCAAGAACCTGGGCGGGCTGATCGCCCGCGATCTGGTGCAGCACGGCGCCCAGGCCGTTGCCATCCACTACAACAGCGCCGCCAGCCGGGCCGATGCCGAACAGACGGTGGCCGCCCTGCGGCAGGCCGGCGCCGTGGCGGTAGCGCTCCAGGGGGATCTGACGAGCGCCGCGGCGGTGGAAAAGCTCTTTGCCGACACGCTGGAAGCGGTGGGCCGGCCCCACATCGCCATCAACACCGTGGGCAAGGTGCTCAAGAAGCCGATCCTGGAGATCAGCGAGGCCGAGTACGACGCCATGAGCGACATCAACGCCAAGGCGGCGTTTTTCTTCCTCAAGGAGGCGGGGCGCCACGTCCAGGACCACGGCAAGATCGTCACGCTGGTCAGTTCGTTGCTGGGGGCGTTCACGCCGTTTTACGCGTCCTACGCGGGCACCAAGGCGCCGGTGGAGCACTTCACGCGGGCAGCGGCCAAGGAATTCGGCGCGCGCGGCATCTCGGTCACGGCCGTGGGGCCGGGCCCGATGGACACCCCGTTCTTCTACGGCCAGGAAGGGGCTGACGCGGTCGCCTACCACCGGACCGCCGCCGCGCTCTCGCCTTTCAGCCAGACCGGGCTGACCGATATCGAGGACGTGGTGCCTTTCATCCGGCATCTGGTCAGCGATGGCTGGTGGATCACCGGCCAGACCATCCTCATCAACGGTGGCTACACCACCAAGTGAGGGCGCTGGTGGCATGGCCGCAGCGCCGGGTGCGCCGGCATGCCATTTGCGTCACACTGGCGCACCGATGCTGTTTTGTTCAACAGGAGATGCTTCATGCACATGGCCATGGTGATGGGAGCCGGCGTTCTGCTGCTGGTGGTGTTCGTGCTGTTCGGCTGGCTCTGGGGCGCCAGCGCCGCGGGCATGGCGCTGGCCGCCAAGGTGTTTGTGCCGGTCTGGCTACTGGTGGCGCTGACCAATATGTGGGTCGGCGTCACCCACGCGGGCTACACCGTGCGCCAGGAGGCGCCGATCCTGCTGCTCGTGTTCGCCGTGCCGGCCGTGGTGGCCGCTGTGGTGGCGTGGCAACTCTCGCGTGCCTGAAGTCATGGCAGCGGAAGCCGGTTCGGGCAGCCTGATCCAGGTGGTGAGTCTGCTGGGCGCAGCCGTCGTGGCCGTGCCGCTGTTCAAGCGCCTGGGCCTGGGCTCGGTGCTGGGTTACCTGGCCGCGGGCCTGGCCATCGGCCCGTTCGGGGCCGGTCTGTTCACCGATCCGCAGAGCATCCTGCACACCGCCGAGCTCGGGGTGGTGATGTTCCTGTTCGTGATCGGGCTGGAGATGCGGCCTTCGCACCTGTGGAACCTGCGCCGCTCGATCTTCGGGCTGGGCAGCCTGCAGGTGGTGGTGTGCGGCGCGCTGCTCACGCTGGTGGGGGTGGCGTTCGGCTTTTCGTGGCCGGTGTCCTTCATCAGCGCCATGGGCTTCGTGCTCACGTCGACCGCCATCGTGATGCAGTTGCTGGGCGAGCGCGGCGACCTGGCCGCGCCGCGCGGGCAGAAGATCGTCGCCATCCTGCTGTTCGAGGATCTGCTGATCGTGCCGCTGCTGGCGCTGGTGGCCTTCATGGCGCCGCCCGCCGTGGGCGAGGTGGCGGCCTCGGCCGGGGCGCGCTGGACGGCGGTGGGCATGGCCCTGGCCGCCATCGGCGCGCTGGTGGCCGCCGGCTTGTGGCTGCTCAACCCGCTGTTCCGTGTGCTGGCCAATGCCAAGGCGCGCGAGGTCATGACCGCCGCCGCGCTGCTGGTGGTGCTGGGGGCGGCGCTGTTGATGCAGTTGGGTGGGCTGTCCATGGCCATGGGCGCCTTCCTGGCCGGGGTGCTGCTGTCGGAGTCGACCTTCCGCCACCAGCTGGAGGCCGACATCGAACCCTTCCGCGGCCTGCTGCTGGGCCTGTTTTTCCTGGGCGTGGGCATGTCGCTCGACCTCGCGGTGGTGGCGCGCAACTGGCCGCTCATCGTTTCGGGCGTGCTGGCGCTGATGGCCGTCAAGGCGCTGTGCATCTACGGTGTGGCGCGGCTGGCCAGGAGTTCACACGCCGACGCGCTGGACCGCGCGGTGCTGATGGCCCAGGGCGGCGAATTCGCCTTCGTGCTGTTCGCGGCGGCGCTGGCGGCCCGGGTGATCGATCCGGTGGTCAACGCCAACATGACGGCCATCGTGGTGCTGTCGATGGCGCTCACGCCGCTGACCGTGCTGCTGCACAAACGTTTTGCCCGCCAGACCGCGGTTTCGATGGACGGCGTGGAAGCGGTGGGCGAGCACACGGCCAGCGTGCTCATCGTTGGCTTCGGCCGCGTCGGCCAGATCGCCAGCCAGGGTGTGCTGGCGCGCGGGGCCTCGCTGACCATCATCGACAACGACACCCAGGTCATCCGCGACGCGCAGTCCTACGGTTTCAAGGTCTATTACGGCGACGGCAGCCGGCCCGACGTGCTGCACGCGGCCGGGGCGCATGCGGCCAGCGCGGTGCTGGTGTGCATCAACGACCGCGCCGCCGCCACGCTGATTGCCGAGATCGCCAAGGAGGCCTGCCCGCAGGCCCGCGTGCTGGTGCGCGCTTTCGACCGCGAGCACGCGATCGAGCTGGCCCACGCTGGCGCCGATTTCTTCGTGCGCGAGACCTTCGAGTCTGCCATGCTGCTGGGGCGCGAGGCTGTCATCGCCACCGGCGCGAGCGCCGAAGAGGCCGACGAGGTCATGGCCGAGGTGCGCCGCCGCGACGCGGGCCGCTTCGATCTGGAACTGGCCGGCGGCCTGTTTGCCGGTCGTGCCCTGGTGCTGCGCAACTTGGCGGACAAGGCCGCGCCCGAAGATGCCGCTCAGGCGGCCCACTGACATGACGGAAATGCCCATGCCCGACGAGGCTCAACGCGTGGTGGACTACTGGCGCCACGCCGGTGAAGAGGGCCAGTGGTTCCGCCACGACCCGGCCTTCGACCGCGACTTCCGCGAGCGCTTCCTGGCGCTGCACGAGGCCGCCGCGCGCGGCGAGCGGGATGGCTGGGCCGTCACACCGACCGGCCTGCTGGCGCTGCTGATCCTGCTGGACCAGTTTCCGCGCAACGCCTTCCGCGGCACGGCGCGCATGTACGCCACCGATGCGCGGGCCCGCCACTGGGCGCGCCGGGCGCAGGCGGTGGGCGCCATGGCGCGGGTCGAGACGGCGCTGCAACTGTTTTTCTGCCTGCCGTTTGCGCATTCCGAAGACCTGGCCGACCAGGACCTGTCGGTGGAACTCAACGACCGGCTCGGGCCCGAAGCCCGCCGCCATGCCGAAGGCCATCGCGACATCGTGCGGCGCTTCGGCCGCTTTCCGCACCGCAACCCGCTGCTGGGGCGGGAGACCACCGAAGCAGAAGCCGCGTTCCTGCGCGCCGGGGGCTTTGCGGGTTGAACGCAGGGGCCGGCACCATGGCCCCCGTGGGGGCTTTGTTCCGGATGGCCAAAGCTGTTTATACTGTTTTTTTAAACAGTATTTATGGCCGAATACCGCATTCCACCGCAGGCGATCAAGGGCCGGGGCCTGGCTTGGCACCAGCCGCACCGGTTCGAGCGCGAGGCCCGGAATGCGTTTGACGACGGCTGGGGCGGCGCGGACGGTGAGGGCGCCGCCTTCGCCGAAGTGCCGCCGCCGGCCACGCAGGTGACCTGGGAAACTGCCCGCAGCGCCATCGCCCGCAACGAGTCGCCCGACATCGGCTTCACCTACGGCCTCAACCCCTACCGCGGCTGCGAGCACGGTTGCATCTACTGCTACGCGCGCCCCAGTCACAGCTACCTGAACCTGTCGCCGGGGCTGGATTTTGAAACGCGCCTTATCGCCAAACGCGGGCTGGCGGAACGCCTGCGCGACGAATTGCTGGCGCCCCGCTACGTACCCGAACGCCTGGCCGTGGGCACCGTGACCGATGCCTACCAGCCGGTGGAGCGCGAACTGCGGCTGACCCGCGCCGCGCTGTCGGTGCTGCACGCAGCCAGCCATCCGCTGGCCATGGTGACCAAGGGCAGCGGGGTCGAGCGCGATCTGGACCTGCTCGCCCCGATGGGGCAGCAGCGGCTGGCGGCGGTGTACGTCACCATCACCACGCTCGATGCGGCGCTGGCCCGCCGGCTGGAGCCGCGTGCCGCCGCACCGCACCGGCGCCTGCGCACCATCCGCACGCTGGCCGACGCCGGGGTGCCGGTGGGGGTGAGCGTCTCGCCGCAGATTCCCTTCATCAACGACGACATGGAGCAGGTGCTCGAAGCCGCGGCCGATGCCGGTGCGCGCGCGGCCTTCTACCAGGTGCTGCGCCTGCCCTGGGAACTGGCGCCGATGTTCCGCGACTGGCTGGCGCTGCATTACCCGGACCGTGCCGCGCGCGTGATGGCGCGCATGCACGACCTGCGCGGCGGCAAGGACTACGACGCCGATTTCGCCACGCGCATGAAGGGGCAGGGCGTGTGGGCCGATCTGCTGCGCCAGCGCTTCGCCAAGGCCTGCGCGCGCCTGGGCCTCAACCGCGATAGCGAACCGCTGGACCTGAGCCGCTTCCGGCCGGCGGCGCTGCGGGGGCAGGCCGATCTGTTCTGAGCGGGTGTGCCGCTATGCCGCGGCGGCCGCATGGCCCGCCCGGTCGCCGTGCGCGGTCAGCAGGGCGCAGGCGTCGTCGCGCCAGTGGTGGATGGCGGTGTAGAAGCCTTCCCACACGCAACCGTTGCAGCCGCGGCCGCAGCAGGTGGTGGGCTCGGGCGGTGGCCGGCGCAGCGCGGTGTCCAGATCCAGGCCGCGCTGGTGGGCCTGGGCACGCAGGTGGGCCACCACGGCGCGGGCGGTGGGCAGGTCGGCCAGCAGCAGACCGGCCGGGTCGCGGCGCACGAAACGGGGCTGGGCGCGGCCTTCGAAGACGCCGCTTTCACCGAACATGGCGGCCGGCCGCACCCAGAGCCCGAAGCCGCCATAGAGCGCGCGGTACAGCGTCATGCCCTGCAGGGTTTCGCTGCAGCGCACGGTGTCGAGCACCTCGTACCAGCCGCCCTTGTAATGGCGGTACAGGCCGGGCGGGGTGGGCAGCAGCGGGGGCAAATCCGTGTCGGAGGCGCTCATTTCGGTGATCCGGGGGGCTGCGTCCGGCGCGGGGGATTTTGTCCAGGCGCGCGGTGGTGCAGAAGGGGCTTCACTCCAGGCCCAGCCGGCCGAGCCGGTGCGCCAGGTCCACCGCCGAACCCACCTGCAGCTTCTCGAAGATGTTGGCACGGTGGAATTCCACCGTGCGCTGGGCGATGCCCAGGTGGTCGGCGATGTTCTTGTTGTAGTGCCCCTGCAGCACCTCGCGCAGCACCTCGCGCTCGCGCGCGCTCAGCGCCGCCAGGGCCTGCTGCATCCGCAGCCGTTCCTGTTCGTGCTGCACCAGCTCCACGGCGGCCAGCCGCGCGGCTTCCACCTTGTCGACCAGCAGGTTGTTCTGGAACGGCTTTTCCAGGAAATCCCAGGCGCCGTTTTTCACCGCGGCCACGGCCATGCCGACATCGCCGTGGCCGGTGAGAAAGAGCACCGGCCAGGGCCAGGCCAGGGCCTTGAGCTGCTCGAAGGTGGCCAGGCCCGACAGCGGCTCCATGCGGATGTCCAGCAGCACCACGGCGCATTCGCGCGTCTGGGTGCCGCTGTGCAGGGCCTGGAGGAAGGCGTCGCCACCGGCCCAGCTGCGTGTGGGCAGGCCGCGCGATTCCAGCAGCCAGACCAGGCCTTCGCGAAAGTCCGGGTCGTCGTCGACCACGTGGACGGGAGGGTTCAGGGATTCAGGGGCAACCACAGGGTGAATTGTGCGCCCTGCAGGGTGGGGCTGTCGCTCACCTCGATCCGGCCGTGGTGCGCTTCCACGATGGAGCGGCAGATGGCCAGGCCCATGCCCATGCCGCCGGGCTTGCCGCTGGCGAAGGCGTCGAAGATCCGGGCGCGCTGCTCGGCCGGCACGCCGGGGCCGCTGTCGGCCACGCAGATGCCAACCTGGCCGCCGGGGGCCTCGCTGTCGCCGGGGATGATCGCCACCTGCACGCGGCCGGGCGGGCGCGGTCCCTGGCGGGCCCATTCGCCGGCGTTGAGCACCAGGTTGTGCAGCGCGTTTTCCAGCAGCAGCGCGTCGGCCGGCACCACCGGCCCTTCACCGATCGGCAGGCGCAGGTCGAGCTGCACGCCCTCGGGCAGGGTCGTGCCCAGGGCCACGCGCTCGACAAACGGCGCCAGCGTCAGGGGCTGGCGGCGCATTTCCTGGCGGCGCGCGAAGGCGTTCACCCGGTGGATCACATGGCCGGCCTTTTCGGCCATGCGTTCGATGCGTTCGACCACGGGCACGATGTCGTCGTAGCCGATGCGGCGCTCGCGCATGCGGTTGAGCAGGCCGGTGGCGAAGCTGCTGAGCGCGCCCAGCGGCTGGTTCAACTCGTGCGCGAGGGTGGAGGCCACCTCGCCCACGGCCACCAGGCGTGCCGAGGCTTCGAGCAGCTCCTGCTGGCGCGCGGCCAGGCGTTCGACGCGGCGGCGTTCGGTGAGGTCGAGCACCGAGCCGACCCAGCCGACCACGGTGCCGTCGGCCAGCACCAACGGGGCGCTGTGTGTGAGCACGTCGATGCGGTGGCCTTCGCGGTGCAGCAGTTGCAGCGCCTGGCCGGCCTGCTGCAGCTCGGGCTCGGTGGCGCCGTGGCGCATACGCTGGAATTCGTCGCCCTGTTCGGGCGGCCAGTAGGGCGGGGGCTGGTCGGGCGGGCGGGCCGGGTCGGTCAGCACCGGTGCGGGCCAGCCGACCAGGCGGGTGAAGGCCGGGTTGGCGTAGAGCAGGCGGCCTGCGGTGTCCCAGGCGCGCAGGCCCAGCGTGACCGAGCGTTCCATGGCCGTGCGCAGCGCCAACTGGGTCTGCAGCCGGGCTTCGGCCCGCTGGCGCCGCAGGGTGTCGCGCCACAGGCGCCACAGCGCCAGCAGCATGCCCACCAGGCAGATCAGGGCGACCACGAAGAACAGGCGCGGGGCCAGCGGCGCCTGCCGGCCCAGCAGGTCCACCTGCAGGCGCCACTGGGCACCGGGCAGGTTGATCGGCGCGAGAAAGCGCGCGCGCGGACCGGCGGCGGCCAGGGCGGAGCCACCGTCGTCGCCGGCGCTGCTCAGGCGGTGGTCCTGCAGGAACCAATCGGGAATCAGGCGCGCCAGCACCTGATCGACCGAGACGGCGGCCACGTAGTCGCCGGTGAAGCGACCCTGCTCGAACTGCGGCACGGCCAGCCACAGCAGCGGCTGGCCGTCGGGGCCGGGCAGCGGGCCGGCGTGCGCGGTGCGTTGCAGCCCGCGGGTGGTGTCGAGCAGCAGGGCCAGCGCGTTCGCGCTCTCGCCGCCCCTGGCCAGGGCCTGCAGGCCGGCGGGCCAGTTGCCGGCCTCGGCCGCACGGCCGTCGCCGGCCGGCACCCAGCCGTGGAAGACCACCAGGTCCGGTTGCTGCCACCAGAGGCCTGCGGGTTGTGCGCGGGCGGAGGGCGTGCCTGGTGCGGGGCGTTGGGCCAGGGCGCCCAGGTCGTTTTCCAGGCGGCGGAAATGGAAGCGCAGGGTCTGGTCCAGCCATTCCGCATC
>NZ_BSPB01000049.1:22273-27824 GCF_030160815.1 Hydrogenophaga electricum
CACCAGCAGCACCGCCGACGCGGCCACCAGCAGCAGCAGGCCGACCAGGCCCGCGAGCGCGCGGCGCGTGAGCGCAGCGGCCCGGTGGGTGTCCAGGTCCAGCGTGTCGAAGTCGAGGCGGGGTTCGGTGACCATGTGTGTTCGGCCCTAGCATAGCGGCCATGCCTGTCCCGCACCGCATGCCGCCGAACGCGTCCGCTCCCGCCGGGCGGGTGCGGCGCCGTGCCGTGCTGGTGGGTGGCGCGCTGGCCGCCGCGTGCGGCGTCGCCACGGCCCGGCAGGCCCCGCTGCTGCTGCGGTTTTCGCACGTGGTGGCGCCCGACACGCCCAAGGGGCAGATGGCCCTGCGATTGCAGGCGCTGCTGCACGAGCGCTCGGGCGGGCGCATCCGGGTCGAGATCTACCCCGATTCGCAGCTTTGGGGCGACGATGACGAGATGGAGGCGCTGCGCCTGGGTGCGGTGGAGATGCTGGCGCCCTCGCTGTCCAAGTTCGGCATGGCCGGCGTGCCCGAGTTCGAGGTCTTCGATCTGCCCTTTCTGTTCCGCGACTTGGCCCAGGTACGGCGGGTGACGCAAGGGCGTGTGGGCCGCGAGCTGCTGGAGCGCCTGGGGCGCCAGCAGATGGTGGGCCTGGGCTTTCTGGACAACGGCTTCAAGCAGATGAGCGCGCACCGCCCGCTGCGCCGGCCGGCCGACTTCGCCGGGCTGCGGGTGCGGGTCCAGGCCTCGCAGGTATTGGGCGCCCAGATGCGGGCCCTGGGTGCGCGGCCCGTGGTGCTGCCCTTCGGCGAAACCCAGCGCGCCCTGGCCACCGGGGTGGTGGATGCGGCGGAAAACCCGCTGTCCAATTACCTCACCCAGCAACTGGCGCCGCTGCAGCCGCACGTGACGCTCACGCAGCACGGTTACCTGGGTTATGCCGTGGTGACCCATCCGCGCTGGTGGAAACACCTGGGCCGCGCCGACCGCGCGCTGGTGCGCCAGGCGCTCGACGAGGCGCTGCAGCACGGCAACCGCCTGGCGGCCGGGCTCGACCAGGCCGCCCTGGCCACGCTGCGCACCCAGCCCGGGGTGCAGGTGCATATGCTCGGCACCACCGACCGCGACGCGCTGCGCCAGGCGGTGCAGCCGGTGGTCGAACAGTTCCGGCGCAGCGTCGGGCCGGGCCTGCTGGACGCGGTGCACGGCGTCATCGGCGACGCCGCCTGAGCGCTGACGCCCGCGCGACATACGTAGTTTCACGACTGTTGAACGCCACAGTTGGCGCGGCCGGGGGGGGTGCGTATCGTCCCGCCTGTCCCGAAAAGGGACGGTTGCGGCCCCGTCTGCTCCGCGGACGCCGGCCATCCAGATCGACAACAGGCCCCGGCCCGGAGACTGCACCATGTCCTCGAAACCCGAGCGCAAGCCGCTCTACAAGTCCCTCTACGTCCAGGTTCTGGTCGCCGTCACCATCGGCGTGCTGCTGGGCCACTTCCAGCCCGACCTGGGCACGCAGATGAAGCCGCTGGGCGACGGCTTCATCAAGCTGATCAAGATGATCATCGCGCCCATCATCTTCTGCACCGTGGTGGTCGGCATCGCCGGCATGGAAGACATGAAGAAGGTCGGTAAGACCGGGGGCATGGCGCTGCTGTACTTCGAGGTGGTTTCCACCATCGCGCTGCTGATCGGCCTGCTGATCGTCAACCTGGTGCAGCCCGGCGCCGGCATGCACGTGGATGCGGCCACGCTCGACACCAAGGGCATCGCGGCCTACACCCAGCCCGGCCAGATGCAGGGCACGGTCGACTTCCTGCTGCACGTGATTCCCACCTCGGTGGTGGACGCCTTCGCCAAGGGCGAAATCCTGCAGGTGCTGCTGTTCTCGGTGCTGTTCGGCTTCGCGCTGCACAAGTTCGGCGGCCGCGGCACCATGGTGTTCGACTTCATCGAGAAGTTCTCGCACGTACTGTTCGACATCGTCGGCATCATCATGAAGGTCGCGCCCATCGGGGCCTTCGGCGCCATGGCCTTCACCATCGGCAAGTACGGCATCGGCTCGCTGTTCTCGCTGGGCAAGCTGATGGGCACCTTCTACCTGACCTGCCTGCTGTTCATCTTCGTCGTGCTGGGCCTCATTGCCCGCGCGCACGGGTTCTCGATCTTCAAGTTCGTGCACTACATCAAGGAAGAGCTGCTGATCGTGCTGGGCACCTCGTCCAGCGAATCGGTGTTGCCGCGCATGATGGAGAAGATGGAAAACCTGGGGGCGAAAAAATCGGTGGTCGGCCTGGTCATTCCCACCGGCTATTCGTTCAACCTCGACGGCACCTCCATCTACCTGACCATGGCGGCGGTGTTCATCGCGCAGGCGACCGACACGCCCATGACGCTGGTGCAGCAGATCACGCTGCTGGCGGTGTTGCTGCTCACGTCCAAGGGCGCCGCCGGCGTGACCGGCAGCGGCTTCATCGTGCTGGCGGCCACGCTGTCGGCCGTGGGCCACGTGCCGGTGGCGGGGCTGGCGCTGATCCTGGGCATCGACCGTTTCATGAGCGAGGCGCGCGCCCTGACCAACCTGGTTGGCAACGGTGTGGCGACGCTGGTGGTGGCCAAGTGGACGGGCGATCTCGACATGGCCCAGCTGCAGCACGGCCTGGACAACCCGGCGCCCGAAGAGGCCGACGAACCGGAGCTGATCCTCGACCAGCAGGTGGCGCACATGGCGGTGCCGCAGCAGGCCCGCTCCTGAACGGCCAGGGCCGGGCGCTCCCGGGGCATCGGGCGCCCGGTTTGCGGTTATGCAAAACGTATATGATACGAATATGTTTTGTATAGGAATAACCCCATGGGTATCGTCAAAATCTCGGACCTGATGCACGAGAACCTGCGGGTCGCGGGCAACGCCCTGAGCCGCTCCATCAACGCCCAGGCCGAACACTGGATGCGCGTCGGCATGCTGGCCGAAATGCATCCGGAGCTGAGCCATCAGGCCATCTGCCAATGGCTGGTGCGGGCCGAACTGGCCGGGGGGCTGGACATCGCCGGGGTGGTCGCCAGCCCGGCGGACACCACTCCACCCGTGGTGGCACCGGCGCAGGCCCGCTGATGGCGGCCCCCGGCATCACCCTCAAATCGGCCGACGACATCGCGCAGGCGCGCGAGGCCGGGCGGCTGGCCGCCGAGGTGCTCGCCATGATCGCGCCGCACGTCGTGCCCGGCGTCAGCACGGAAACGCTCGACCGCCTTTGCCACGCGCACATCGTGAAGGTCCAGGGCGCCATCCCGGCCAACCTGGGTTACCACGGCTACCCCAAGACCATCCTCACCTCGGTCAACCACGTGGTCTGTCACGGCATCCCGTCGCCCGACAAGATCCTGAAGAAGGGCGACATCGTCAACATCGACGTGGCCGTCATCCGCGACGGCTGGCACGGCGACACCAGCCGCATGTACTTCGTCGGCGAGCCCAGCCCGCTGGCGCGGCGGCTGGTGGAGACGACCTACGAGGCGCTGTGCGCCGGCCTGCGCGAAGTGCGGCCGGGGGCGACGCTGGGCGACATCGGCCACGCCATCCAGTCGGTGGCGCACCGGGCGCATTTCAGCGTGGTGCGCGAATACTGCGGGCACGGCATCGGCCGCACCTACCACGAGAAGCCGGACGTGCTGCACTATGGGCAACGCGGCGAAGGGCTGCGGCTGGAGCCGGGCATGGTCTTCACCATCGAACCCATGCTCAACGCCGGCAAGCGCGACGTGCGCGAACTGGGCGACGGCTGGACGGTGGTGACGCGCGACCGCTCCCTCTCCGCCCAGTGGGAACACATGGTGGCGGTCACGCCCGAAGGGCACGAGGTGCTGACTCGCTGGCCGGACGGCACCGGGGCTTACGCGCCGGTCTGATTTCCAGCGCCCTGCCGGCCCTTCGGGGCGGGCACAAAAAAGCGCCCCGAAGGGCGCTTGATGTCAGGGTCTGCAGCAGGCTCAGACCTTGGCGTTGGCGATGTAGCTGTCGTAGCGCCACTCGGAGAACTTGCTCCAGAGGATCTGGTCGCGCTGGAAGGCGCGCATGTCCTCGTGGATTTTCTTGAACTCGGGCGACTTGGCTTCGTGCTCGGCAAACACCTGCATGGAGGCCTTGAAGCCGGCGTCCATCAACTCCTTCGAGAACGGCTTGAGCTTGGTGCCGCCGGCCACCAGGCGCTTGAGCGCGCCGGGGTTCTGGGCGTCGTACTTGGCGGTCATGTCGCGCGCGGCCACGGCACCGGCGGCACGCACGATGGCCTTGTTCTCGGCCGACAGGGCGTCGAACGCCTTCTTGTTGATGAAGAACTCCAGCTCGGCGCCGCCTTCCCACCAGCCTGGGTAGTAGTAGTAGGGCGCCACGCGGCTGAAGCCGAGCTTTTCGTCGTCGAAGGGGCCGACGAATTCGGTCGCGTCCAGCGTGCCTTTTTCCAGCGCCTGGTAGACCTCGCCGGCGGGCATGTTCTGGGCCACCACGCCCAGCTTGGCCATGGCTTCGCCGAACAGGCCGCCGCCCAGGCGCATCTTCAGGCCCTTGAGGTCGGCCACGGTCTTGATCTCCTTGCGGTACCAGCCGCCCATCTGGGTGCCGGTGTTGCCCGCGCTCATGGAGACGATGTTGTACTTGGCGTAGAAGGCGTCCAGCAGCTTGCGGCCGTTGCCGTGTTCCATCCAGGCGTCCATGTGGCGCGCGGTCAGGCCGAAGGGCACGGCGCAGCCGAAGGCGAAGATGGCGTCCTTGCCGGTGAAGTAGTAGGGCGCGGTCTGCGCCATCTCGATGGTGTTGTCCTGCAGCGCGTCGACCACGCCGAAAGCCGGCACCAGTTCACCCGCGGCGTGCACCGAGACCTCGAACTTGCCGCCCGAAATGGCCTTGACGGTTTCGGCAAACTTTTCGGCCGAACCGTAAATGGTCGGCAGGGTCTTGGGGAAGCTCGAGGCCATGCGCCAGCGCACCGCGGCTTGCGCGTGCACCGCCGGGGCCACGCCGGCAGACAGCACACCGGCCACGCCGGCGTGCTTGATGAGGGATCGACGATCCATGGTTTTTCTCCTGAGGATGAACAATGCCGGTGCCCCGGGGCGTCGTGCGCCCCGGTCGCCCGGCGGTGGCGAAACAGTCGACCTTACCAGAGACCCGGGTTACCCCTTATCGCCTGCCGGACAAAGGCCTGTGGGCAATGAGGCGTGGGGCAGTTCGGGCACCGGCAGACGGGCGGCATCGGCCCGCCCGCTGGCCCAGGCTTCGCGCCAGGCCGGCAGGGTCAGCGCCGGATCGGCGCCCAGGCCGCGCACCACGCAGCCGCCCGACGCACCGGCGCTGGCCACGGCATGCAGTTGCGCCGGTGCCAGCACGCCGCCAATGCCCACCACCGGCGCGGGCGCCATGTGCGCCCACCAGGCGAGGTTGTCCAGACCCTGGGGCTGCCAGGGCATGTCCTTGGTGGTGGTGGGCCATACCGGGCCACAGGCGATCAGGTCGGGAGCCAGGGCCGCAGCACGGCACAGCTCCCACAGACTGTGCGAACTCAGGCCCAGGGCCA
>NZ_BSPB01000049.1:27834-28195 GCF_030160815.1 Hydrogenophaga electricum
GCGCGCGCCGGCCTTCAGCGCCACCTGCCAGTGGTCGTTGACCACCAGCATCACGCCCGCCGCAGGTCTTCCTGCCCGAGGTGCAGCGCGCGCGCGCCGGCCTTCAGCGCCACCTGCCAGTGGTCGTTGACCACCAGCATCACGCCCGCCGCATCGGCGGCCCGCTGGCTGCGGCCGATGGCCTCGGTCAGCGCGGCCGCCCAGGCTGCGTCGTCCGCCGGCTCGGCCGGGCGCTTCATGCGCAGCTGGATCGTGTCCACCGTGGGTCTGGCGCGCAGCACGGCTTCCACACGCTCGGCGCTGTCCACGATGGCGTAGACGCCCGGCGCGCGGCCGCGCGGCCGCGTGGCCCAGGCGGACG
>NZ_BSPB01000050.1:0-26809 GCF_030160815.1 Hydrogenophaga electricum
TCCTGGCCTACTACAACGCCCGCAGGCCTCACTCGGCACTGGGCTACAAGCCTCCAGCATCCCGGCTCTCCGGGAACAACCTATTGCAACTCAACACCTAGATGAATACCCTCCTGCGTCGTTTCGCGTCTTTCTCCCGCGCTGGCGCGCCATTGGCGCTGGGCAGGGGGGCGGTGCCTGCGCCCCGGCGGAGCCGGTTGCGCGGCACCCCTGGCAGGGGCACTTCTCCGGACCGAGGTCGCTGAGATGTCGAAAGACCGCGCGCCCAGCCCCTTGCCGACCGTGCCCATGGACGGCGTGGACGAGTCCACCTGGATGGATGTGATCCAGAAGATGGACGAGGTGTACACGCGTCTGATCGACGACGAAGTCGAGCTGGAGAAGAAAAACACCGAGCTGGAGCAGTCGCAGCAGTTCATCGTCAGCGTGCTGACCTCGATGTCGGACGTGCTGGTGGTCTGCGACGAGCGCGGTCTGATCGAGCAAGCCAACGCCGCGCTGTGCGAACTGGTGGGCCGCCGCGAGGAGCGCCTGCGCGGCAGCAGCCTGGCCGATCTGCTCGCCGACGAGGCCAGCGTGCAGGCCGCGCGCGACGCCATGGACCGCAGCGATGCGCCGCGCGACGGCCAGGGCATCGAGCTCAACCTGCTCGGCCGGGACGGGCAGGCCGTGCCGGTGGACGCCAGTTGCACGACGCGGGTGGGCCCCAGCGGGCGCCGCGTCGGCACCGTGTGGGTCGGGCGGCCGATGGCCGAACTCAAGCGCGCCTACCACGAGATGCGGGCGGCGCACGAGGCGCTCAAGCGCACGCAGCAGCAACTGCTGCACTCGGAAAAGATGGCCTCGCTGGGGCAGTTGGTGGCCGGGGTGGCGCACGAGCTCAACAACCCCATCAGCTTCGTGCTGGGCAACGTGCACGCGCTGCGCAAATACAGCGACCGGCTGCAGACCTACATGGCCGCGCTGCACGCGCACGAGCCCGAAGCGGTGCTGCAGCAGATGCGGCAGAAGCTGCGCATCGAGCACCTGCTGGCCGATTTGCCCTCGCTGATCGAAGGCACGCTCGAAGGCGCCCAGCGCACGGCCGACATCGTGCAGGGGCTCAAGCGGTTTTCCGCCATGGACACCGAAGCCCACGCGCCCGTGGTGCTGGCCGAGGTCATCGAGCGCGCCATCCACTGGGTGCGCAAGGGGCGCGGGGCGGCCATGGCCGTGCACTGGCAGCCCGGCCCGACGGTGACCGTCATGGGCAGCGCCGGGCAGTTGCAGCAGGTCATGATGAACCTGCTGCAGAACGCTTTTGACGCCCTGGGCCAGGTGCCCCAACCCGCGGTGCGCGTGGCCATGGCGGTCCACGGCGACCGCGTGGTGGTCACGGTGCGCGACAACGGCCCGGGCATTCCGCCTGAACACCTGCTGCGCATCTTCGATCCCTTCTTCACCACCAAACCGGTGGGCAAGGGCACCGGGCTGGGCCTGTCGATCAGCTACGGCATCGTCGAACAGCACGGCGGCCGCCTGAGCGCGCGCAACGCCGACGGCGGCGGTGCCGAATTCGTGCTCGACCTGCCCCGAATGGCCTGATTGACCGCCTGTGTGCGTTGTCGCCGTGCCGGCAGGCCGGGCTGCAGCGGCGACAATCGGGGCATGGAGTTGTTGCTTGTAGCGCTGGCGTCGCTGTTCGCCGGTTTTGTGGATGCCATCGTCGGAGGTGGCGGTCTGATTCTCACCCCCGCGCTGTTCGCGGTGTTCCCGGCCACGCACCCGGCCACGCTGTTTGGCGTCAACAAGAGCGCGTCCATCTGGGGCACCGGCGCCGCGGCCGTGCAGTACGCGCAGCGCGTGCAGATGCCCTGGCACGCGCTGCTGCCGGCGGTGGCCGTGTGTTTCGCGGGGGCCATGGCCGGCGCCTGGACGGTGACGGTGATCTCGCCCGATTTCCTGCGCCGCGCGTTGCCGCTGATCCTGGTGGTGGTGCTGGGCTACACCCTCATGCGCAAAGACCTGGGGCGCCACCACACGCCCCGCTTCGCGGCGCGCGGCGAGATGCTGGCGGCCTGCACGCTGGGGCTGGTGATCGGGTTTTACGACGGGTTCTTCGGCCCCGGCACCGGCAGCTTTTTCGTCTTTCTGTTCGTGCGCTGGCTGGGCTACGACTTCCTGCATGCCAGCGCCAGCGCGAAGCTGCTCAACACCGCGTCCAACCTGGCGGCGTTGATCCTGTTTTCGCTCAAGGGCCACATCTGGTGGCATTACGTGTTGCCGCTGGCCGCTGCCAACGTCATCGGCAGCCTGCTGGGCACGCGCCTGGCGCTCAAGCACGGCAGCGGTTTCGTGCGCATCGCGTTCATCGTTGTGGTCAGCGCCCTGATCCTCAAGACCAGCTACGACGCCTGGCTGAAATAGGCCCGAACAGGCCCGCCCCTGCGTCTAGGGTTGCGCTGCGGACGCGGCTTCCTGTTCCGGCGGCCAGGACACTTCACTGGCCTTGAGCGGCGTGCCGATCGGCCGGCCGGCCTGGCCCTTCTGCACAGCGGCCAGGTCCTGCGGATTCGGATACTGGTCCATCAGCAGGTAGTCGAACACGCGGCGCGCAATGGGGGCCGCGTGCGCGGCGCCGAAGCCCGCGTTCTCCACGATCACGGCCAGCGCCACCTGGGGCTGCTCCAGCGGCGCGAAGGCCAGGTAGAGCGAGTGGTCGCGCTGGTGTTCTTCGAGCTTGCGCACGTCGTAGCGGTCCTTCTGGCCGATGGTCACCGCCTGGGCGGTACCGGTCTTGCCGCCGCTGAGGTAGCCGGCCCCGGCAAACACGCCCGCGCCCGTGCCTTCCACCGTCACGCCGTGCATGGCGTTCAGCACGGTGGCTATGTTTTCGGGCTTGAAACCCAGCGCCACCGGGGCCTCCTGGTGCAGCAGGGTGCGCTGGCGCGTGACCACGTCTTCGGTGGCGATCGCCAGGTGCGGCGTGTGGCGCACACCACCGGCGGCGAGTGTGGCCATGGCGTGCGCGATCTGCAGCATGGTGAAGTTGTTGTAGCCCTGGCCAATGCCCAGCGAGATGGTTTCGCCCGCGTACCACTTCTGCTGTTCGGGGCGCTTGTAGGTGCGCCGCTTCCAGGCCTGGCTGGGCAGCACGCCGCGCACCTCGCCGCGCAGGTCGATGCCGGTGATCTGCCCGAAGCCCAGCGGCGCCATGAAATCGTGCATGGTGTCCACGCCCATTTCGTTGGCCAGCGAGTAGTAGTAGACGTTGCTCGACTTGACGATGCTGCGGTACATGTTGACCGAGCCCAACCCGCCGTCGCCGTGGCTGCGGAAACGGTGGTTGCCGAACATCCAGTAGCCGGGGTCGTTGATGGCGGTTTCGGCCTTGCGGGTGCCGGTCTCCAGCGCCGCCAGCGCCATGAAGGGCTTGTAGGTGGAGCCGGGCGGGTAGGTGCCGCGCAGGGCCCGGTTCAGCAGCGGCTTGTCCACCGACTCGTTGAGCGCCCGCCAGTTTTCGACGTCGATGCCTTCGACAAACAGGTTGGGGTCGAAGGTGGGCTTGGAGACGAAGGCCAGGATTTCGCCGTTGCGCGGATCGATGGCCACCAGCGCACCGCGCCGCTCGCCGAACATGTCTTCCACGAGCTTTTGCAGCTTGATGTCGATCGACAGCACAACGGTGTTGCCGGGCGTGGCGGGGGTGCTCGCCAGCGAGCGCACGGCGCGGCCGCCGGCCGAGGTTTCGACCCGTTCGAAGCCGGTGATGCCGTGCAGCTCGCGTTCGTAGCTCTGCTCGGCGCCCAGCTTGCCGATGTAGTCGGTGCCGCGGTAGTTGGCCTGTTCCTCCTCCGGCCAGTCGTCCATCTGCTCCTTCTCGCGCTGGTTGATGCGCCCGATGTAGCCGATGACGTGGCTGGCCGCGTCGCCGTGCGGGTACTGCCGGAACAGGCGGGCACGCACGTCGACGCCGGGGAAGCGGTAGCGCTGCACGGTGAAGCGGGCCACCTCTTCGTCGGTCAGGCGCGTGCGCAGGGGCAGCGAATCGAAGCGGCGCGACTCTTCCAGCAGCTTGCGAAAGCGCCGCTTGTCGCGCGGCTGGATCTCGATCAGCTCGCCCAGCGCTTCGATGGTGGCGTCCATGTCCTGGACTTTCGAGGGCGTGATCTCCAGCGTGTAGGCCGAATAGTTGGAGGCCAGGACGCGCCCGTAGCGGTCGAGGATCTGGCCCCGGTTGGGCACCACCGGCAGCACCGCCGTGCGGTTGCTTTCCGCCTGTGCCTGCAGGTCTTCGTGGCGCGTCACCTGCAGGTGCACCATGCGCGCCGCCAGCAGCCCGAAGCCCAGCAGCACAGCGAGTCCGCCCACCAGGACCCGGGTGCGGAATCGGGCCAGGTCGGCTTCGACGTTCCGGATCTCGGTCATGTCACAGCGGGCGGTTGTCGTCCGGGTCGGGGGCCCGGCGCTGCGGGGCCAGCAGCAGCACCGACGCCACCGGCCACAGCGCGGACTCGATCACCGGCGACAGCAGGTAGGTCCAGCCGGGAAAACCGTCGCCGGCCACGGCCCGCACCAGCATGGACAGCAGGTGCGCCGCCGCGAACAGCGGCAGCACCTGGATGGCCTGGTTCGGCACCGGGAACCACAGCAGGCGCCGGTGCATGGCGATGGCCAGGAAGCCCAACGCCGCGTAAGCCAGGGCGTGCTGGCCCAGCAACGCGCCCTGGTGCACGTCCATGACCAGGCCGAAGAAGAACGCGGTGCCGACGCCCACGCGCAGGGGCTGGTGCACGCTCCAGAACACCAGCGCCACGGCCAGCAGGTCGGGCACCCAGGCGGCGCGGCCCCACAGGCCCATGTTGATGAGCATGTTCAGACCCAGCGCGACCAGCAGGCTGAAGGCGATGAAGAGGGGGTTGGCGGGCAGCAGCAGCTGCTGGCCCGGGCGCATGATCATGGGGCGCGGACTCCTGCGCCCGGCGAGCCGGGCATGTTGCCGGGCGCGCGCCGGGCGCGCGCCGGGGTGGGCTCCACCAGGGGGGATGCGGGCAGCGCCTTGCCCACGGGGTCGAGCACCAGCACGTGCAGCACGCCCTGGGTGCGGGCCAGCGGCTGGCAACTGACCCGGGTGAACGACGATTCGGCCCGGCGTTCCAGCCGGTTGACCTTGGCCACCGGCAGGCCCGGCGGGTAGACCCCGTCGATGCCGCTGGTGGTCAGCAGATCGCCTTCTTCGATGTCGGCATTGGCCAGCGTGTAGCGCAGTTCCAGGCCGTCCCCGTCGGCACCGGCCTGGCCGTAGGCCACGCTGCGGATGCCCGTGCGGGTGTTGAGCACCGGGATGGCCTGGTCGCGGTCGGTCAGCAGCGTGACTTCGGAAACCAGCGGGTAGACCCGTGTGACCTGGCCCAGGACACCGTGTTCGTCCAGCACCGGCGAGCCGGGTTCAACGCCGTGGGTCTGGCCGCGGTCGATCACCACCTTGCGCGCGTAGGGGTCGGCCGCGTCGTACAGCACCTGGGCGCCGCGCGCCGGTGCGGCGATGCGCGCGCGCATGTCGAGCAGGGCCCGCAGGCGCTGGTTTTCCTGGTCGAGCTGCTCCACCTGCTGTGCGCGCTGGGCCTGTTCGGTCAGGCGCTGAACGGCTTCGGCTTCGGCCCGCTGAGCCTCGTGCAGCGAGGTGAAATACTGGCCCACGGAACCGGCCATCTGCACCGGCTGCAACACCGTCCACTGCAGCGGATAGAGGGCCGTGGCCAGCGCGGCGCGCACCGGAGCGGCGACCTGGAATCGCAGGTCGGCCACCATCAGGAACAGCGCGAAGGCGCTGAACACAATGAGTTTGGACAGGGCCGACGGCCCCTGTTTGAAAAACGGGGGCGGCGTGCGGTCCAGCGTACCCAGCGGCATGGCGTGCAGGCGGAAAGGGTTTGCGTGCGCCGGCGACCGGGCGCGCGCTTACTCGCTCGTGAAGATCGTGCCCAGGCGCTCCATGCGCTCCAGGGCCATGCCGCAGCCGCGCACCACGCAGGTCAGCGGCTCTTCGGCCACCAACACCGGCAGACCGGTCTCTTCGGCCAGCAGGCGGTCCAGATCGCGCAACAGCGCGCCGCCGCCCGTGAGCATCATGCCGCGTTCGGCGATGTCGGCGCCCAGTTCGGGCGGGGTCTGTTCCAGCGCGCTCTTGACGGCCGAGACGATGCTGTTGAGCGGGTCGGTCAGGGCTTCGAGGATTTCGTTGCTGGAAATGGTGAAGCTGCGCGGCACGCCTTCGGAGAGGTTGCGGCCCTTGACTTCCATCTCGCGCACTTCCGAACCCGGGAAGGCGGAGCCGATTTCCTTTTTGATCGCTTCGGCCGTGGGCTCACCGATCAGCATGCCGTAGTTGCGGCGGATGTAGGCGATGATGGCCTCGTCGAAGCGGTCACCACCCACGCGCACGCTGCCCTTGTAGACCATGCCGCCCAGGCTGATGACGCCCACTTCGGTGGTGCCGCCGCCGATGTCGACCACCATGGAGCCCGAGGCGTCGGACACCGGCAGGCCGGCGCCGATGGCTGCGGCCATGGGTTCCTCGATCAGGTACACCTCGGAGGCGCCGGCGCCCAGCGCCGACTCGCGGATGGCGCGGCGCTCGACCTGGGTCGAGCCGCAGGGCACGCAGATGATGATGCGCGGGCTCGGCTTGAACATCGAGCGCGGGTGCACCATCTTGATGAACTGCTTGAGCATCTGCTCGGTGACGGTAAAGTCGGCGATCACGCCGTCCTTCATGGGGCGGATGGCTTCGATGTTGCCGGGTACCTTGCCCAGCATGGCCTTGGCTTCCTTGCCCACGGCCTGGATGGTCTTCTTGCCCTGGGGGCCACCTTCGTGGCGGATCGAAACCACCGACGGCTCGTCCAGCACGATGCCCTTGTTGCGGACGTAGATCAGGGTGTTGGCGGTGCCGAGGTCAATGGCCAGGTCGGTCGAGAACTGCCGACGGAAAGCTTCAAACATGGTGCAGGGGTCCTGAGGGGCATGGTCGCCGCTTCGGGCGGCCATCGCCGGGAATGGGGGCAGGAGGAGGTGTTAAGTGATTGATTCGACGGCAGAAACCGGAGCGCAATGGGCCTTGCCATCAAACCTTGGATAATACCGTATCCCCTGTGCATAACTTCCATTTACGGGGGCTTTGACCGGTATCTTTTCGCTACGTGGCCCGGCTGGGTGCTGGCGAAAATGTGATTCTTTTTTCGTATGCCGGTTCCCCCCTGACGAGCCCGCCATGTCCCTGAATCTCTCCGACATCGGCCGCATCGCCCATCTCGCGCGGCTGGAAATGCCGCCCGAGCTGGCCGAGCGCCTGCTGCCCCAACTCAACGGCTTCTTCGACCTGGTCGAACAGATGAACGCGGTGGACACCACCGGCGTGGAGCCGCTGGCCCACCCCACCGCCGTGATCGACCACGTCAGCCTGAGGCTGCGTCCCGACGTGGCCAGCGAGCCCAACAACCGCGAGGCCAACCAGCGCAGCGCCCCTGCCGTCGAACGCGGCCTGTTCCTCGTGCCCAAGGTGATCGAATGAGCTCGAAGCAGATTCACGAGATGGGCGTGGCCGAACTGGCCGCGGCCATCGCCGACAAGAAGACCTCGTCCGTCGAGGCCGCGCAGGCCCTGTTGGGCCGTGCGAAACAGCACGAAAGCCTGGGCGCCTATCTGTCCTTCAATCAAGACCTGACGCTGGCACAGGCCAAAGCCGCCGACGCCCGCATCGCCGCCGGCGAGCGCAGCCCGCTGCTGGGCGTGCCGCTGGCGCACAAGGACATCTTCGTGACCCAGGGCTTTCCGAGCACCGCCGGCAGCAAGATGCTGGAGGGCTACCAGAGCCCGTTCGACGCCACCGTGGTGGCGAAGCTGGCCGCCGCTGGCGCCGTGACGCTGGGCAAGCTCAACTGCGACGAGTTCGCCATGGGCGGCAGCAACCAGAACTCGGCCTATGGTCCGGCGCGCAACCCCTGGGACACCGATCGCGTGCCCGGGGGCTCTTCGGGCGGCTCGGCCGTGGCCGTGGCCGCGCGCCTGGCACCGGCTGTCACCGGCACCGACACGGGCGGCTCCATCCGCCAGCCCGCGAGCTTCTGCAACGTGACCGGCATCAAGCCGACCTACGGGCGTTGCTCCCGCTACGGCATGATTGCCTTCGCGTCCAGTCTCGACCAGGCCGGCCCGATGGCGCGCAGCGCCGCCGACTGCGCCACGCTGCTGAGCGTGATGGCCGGCCCCGACATCGACCGCGACTCCACCAGCCTGGACCACCCGGCCGAGGACTACACGCGGCTGCTGGGTGTACCGCGCGAAGGCGCGACCGCCGCCCAGCCGCTCAAGGGCCTGCGCATCGGCCTGCCGAAGGAGTTCTTCGGCGACGGCTGCGCGCCCGACGTGATCGCCGCCGTGCGGGCCGCGCTGAGCGAATACCAGAAGCTCGGCGCCACGCTGGTCGACATCTCGCTGCCGCGCACCGAACTTTCCATCCCGGTCTACTACATCATCGCGCCGGCCGAAGCCTCGTCGAACCTGAGCCGCTTCGACGGCGTGAAGTTCGGCCACCGCGCCGCGCAGTACGACGACCTGATCGACATGTACAAGAAGTCGCGCAGCGAGGGCTTCGGCCCCGAGGTCCAGCGGCGCATCATGATCGGCACCTACGTGCTGAGCCACGGCTACTACGACGCCTACTACCTCAAGGCGCAGCAGCTCCGCCGCCTGATCGCGCAGGACTTCCAGAGCGCCTTTGCCCAGTGCGATGTGATCGCCGGCCCGGCCGCACCCACCACCGCGTGGAAGCTTGGCGACAAGGCCGACGACCCGGTGGCCAACTACCTGGCCGACATCTTCACGCTGCCGGCCTCGCTGGCCGGCCTGCCCGGCATGAGCGTGCCGGCGGGCTTCGGCGCGGGCGGTCTGCCCGTGGGTCTGCAACTGATCGGCAACTACTTCCAGGAAGCCGCGCTGCTGCAGGCAGCCGATGCGTTCCAGCGGGCGACGGATTGGCACCTGAAGACGCCAGAGGGTTATTGAGATGAACCAGAAAACCAAGAAAGAAGCGTCGCTGCTGGTGCAAGGCTATGAGGTCGTGATCGGCTTCGAGACCCACGCCCAGCTCGCCACGCAAAGCAAGATCTTCAGCCGCGCGCCCACGGCCTTCGGCGCCGAGCCCAACACGCAAGCTTGCGCGGTGGACCTGGCGTTGCCGGGCACGCTGCCGGTGATGAACCGCGAAGCGGTGGCGCATGCCATCCGTCTGGGTCTGGCGCTGGGCTCGCACATCGCCGAGCAAAGCGTGTTCGCGCGCAAGAACTACTTCTACCCCGACCTGCCCAAGGGCTACCAGATCAGCCAGTTCGAGATCCCGGTGGTGCAGGGCGGCGAGGTGAGCTTCTTCCTCGGCGATCAGAAGAAGACCGTGCGCCTGGTGCGCGCCCACCTGGAAGAAGACGCGGGCAAGAGCCTGCATGAGGACTTCATCGGCCAGTCGGGCATCGACCTCAACCGCGCCGGCACGCCGCTGCTGGAGATCGTGACCGAGCCGGACATCCGCTCCAGCGCCGAGGCCGTGGCCTACGCCAAGGAGCTGCACAAGATCGTGACCTGGATCGGCGTCTGCGACGGCAACATGCAGGAAGGCTCGTTCCGCTGCGACGCCAACGTGAGCGTGCGCAAGCCGGGCGCGCCGCTGGGCACGCGCCGCGAGATCAAGAACCTGAACTCGTTCAAGTTCATGCAGCAGGCCATCGACTTCGAGGTGCGCTGGCAGATCGAGCAGATCGAAGACGGTTTCGAGATTCAGCAGGCCACGGTGCTGTTCGACCCCGACACGGGCGAGACGCGTGCCATGCGCACCAAGGAAGACGCCGCCGACTACCGCTACTTTCCCGACCCCGACCTGCCGCCGCTGGTGATCGCGCGTTCGTGGGTGGATGAGGTGAAGGCGGCCATGCCCGAGTTGCCGCGCCAGATGGCCGAGCGCCTGGTGGCCGACTACGGTCTGCCCGAGTACGACGCCACCACGCTCACGCAGAGCCCGGCGATGGCGGCCTACTTCGAGACCGCTGCCAAGGCCAGTGGTCAGGCCAAGATGGCCAGCAACTGGATCATGGGCGAGGTCGCCCGGCGACTGAACAACGAAAATATTGACATCCCTCAGGTACCGGTGAGTGCTGTGCGCTTGGCTGCACTTCTTTTGGAAATCGCTTCAGGTGCCATTTCAAACAACGCGGCGAAATTGGTGTTTGATGCGATTTGGAAAGGCCACTACGGTGTGTTTGGAGTGCCTTCAGAAGACCTCAACACAGCGGCTCTGCTAGTCAAGAAAATTGTTGGAGAACGGGGTCTTGCACAGATGAATGACAGCGGCGCGCTCGAAGCCATCATCGACGAGGTGCTGGCCGCCAACGCGCCCATGGTCGAGCAGTTCAAGGCCGGCAAGGACAAGGCCTTCAACGCCCTGGTCGGCATGGTCATGAAGGCCAGCAAGGGCAAGGCCAATCCGCAGCAGGTCAACGACGTGCTGCGCAGCAAGCTGCAGGGGTGAGCGGTGTTGTGGCCGGCCCGTTGGCTGGCCCCAGGCCGCGGGTGCGGCGCCGGTGCGCCGGTCAGTTCCGGGCGGCGGGGCTGGACCAGAGCGCGCGCAGGCGCCCCAGCTCTTCGTCGAAGCGCTGGTTGATGCGCTGCTTTTCCTGCTGCCGTTCGTCCAGGAAGCGGCGCTGCTGCCCGACCTGCTGTTCCTGGTCGGCGATCTTGCGGCGCAGCCAGGCCGGTGCCTGGCTGGGGTCGCCCTTGTAGAACTCCAGCTCGGTGTGGATGGCCTGGCGTTCCTTGTCCAGTTCACCCAGGCGTTTGTTGACGGTGTCGATCACTTCATCCACCTGGGCCAGTGCGTCCGCACGGGCCTTGTCGTGCGCGTCGCGGTTCGGGTAGCGCATGATCAGGACGCGATCGCGCCGGCGCTCCTCGTCCAGCCGGGCCTGCTGCTGCTCGGCCTCGCGCTTTTCGGCGTCGAGGCGCGCGCGCTCCTCGGCCGTGTAGGACGGTGGCAGCACCCGCTTGGTGGTGCCGCTGCTGCTGAGTTCGCGCTGCTCGCGGTCGATGCATTCGCGGATCGGCCGGTCCGACGTGAGCCGGCGCCCCTGGGCGTCGGTGCAGGTGTAGATGCTGCTCTTGGCCGGTGCGGGGCTCTGGGCCCAGACGCCCGGCGCCATGGCCAGCCCCATCGTCAAGGCCAGAGCACCTGCGAAGGCGTTGGGGCGGCAGCGTGAGGGCAGGGAACAGGGCATGGGCGGTTTGGTATTCAGGTCACGCCATAACGTTGGCGGTAGGCTTGCACGCGCTCCAGATGCCCGGCCAGTCCCTCACCCGCATGGTCTTGCAGATACTGCAGCAAATCGGCCAGCCTCGCAATGGCACAGACCTGCAGGCCCAGCTGGTTCTGTACATATTGCACAGCACTGTGGTCCACATCCCGCACCGCGCCGTCGGACCCAACCTCGGTGGCCTTCTCCTGGCGGTCCAGGGCGATGGCCACCGCATGTGGCGTGGCCCCGGCGGCCCGGATCAGCGCAATCGATTCGCGCGCGGCGGTGCCGGCGCTCATGACGTCGTCCACGATCAGCACGCGCCCCTTCAGCGGCGCGCCGACCAGCGTGCCACCTTCGCCGTGGTCCTTGGCTTCCTTGCGGTTGTAGGCGAACGGCACGTTCTTGCCCAGCCGCGCGAGTTCGATGGCGACCGCGGCGCCCAGCGGAATGCCCTTGTAGGCGGGGCCGAAGACCATATCGAATTCGATGCCGCTGGCCAGCAGGGCCTGTGCATAGAATTGCGCCAGGCGGGCGAGCTTGGCCCCGTCGTCGAACAGGCCGGCATTGAAGAAATAGGGGCTCAGCCGCCCGGCCTTGGTCTTGAATTCACCGAAGCGCAGCACGCCTGCGTCCACGCAGAACTGCACGAAGTCCTGCGCCAGCGCATCCGTCGAGGCGGCTGCATCCGTATTCACCGACATGGGAAAGTCCTTGTTCAAACTGACCAGCCTCAATCTCAACGGCATTCGTTCCGCTACCTCCAAAGGGCTGGAGGCCTGGCTGGCCGGGCACGCGCCCGATTGTATTTGTGTGCAGGAAGTCAAGGCCCAGGCGCCCGACGTGGCCGGCCGCTTCGAAGCCCTGGCCGGCCTGCGGGGGCATTTCCACTTCGCCGAGAAGAAGGGCTATTCGGGCGTGGCGGTGTACACCCGGCACGAGCCCAGCGACGTGGTCATCGGCTTTGATGGCGGGGGTGAATTCGACGCCGAGGGCCGCTGGGCCGAGCTGCGCTTCGACACCCCGTCGCGCAAGTTTTCGGTCATCAGCGTGTACTTTCCCAGCGGTTCGTCCGGTCCGGAGCGGCAGGCCGCCAAGTACCGTTTCCTGGATCTGATGTACCCGCACCTGCAGGCGCTCAAGGCCCAGCGCGAATTCGTCATCTGCAGCGACGTCAACATCGCGCACCAGAACGCCGATCTCAAGAACTGGCGCAGCAACCAGAAGAACAGCGGTTTCCTGCCCGAGGAACGGGCCTGGATGACGAAGCTGCTGGACGAGGGAGGCCTGGTCGACGTCTACCGCCGCCTGCATCCCGACACCACCGAGACCTGCTACACGTGGTGGAGCAACCGGGGCCAGGCCTACGCCAACAACGTGGGGTGGCGGCTGGACTACCACCTGGCCACGCCGGCCTTGGCCGCGACCGCGCGCACCGCGTCCATCTACAAGGGCGAAAAGTTCAGCGACCACGCGCCGCTGACCATCGGGTACGACCACCCGCTGTGAGCCTCGGCGCCGCTCACAGCGCCGGCAGCACGGCGGCGATGTGGGTCGAGAACGCGCGCGCCAGCGCGGTTGGCCGCGTGCGCGCATGGGCGATGGTGATGCCGACTTGCGGCAGCGGCGGCAGTTGCCCGGCTTCGGGCAGCACCAGCAGGTCTGGCGGTACCGCGCAGCGGGTGAGCACGGCGACCGCGGTGCCGGCCCGTGCCACCGCCACCAGGCCGGTGAGGCTGCCGCTGGCATAGGCCACGCGGTAGGCGATGCCCAGGCGTTCCAGGCCTTCGCAGGCAGCCTGGTGGTCCAGCACGTCGGGGTCGGACAGCGCCAGGGGCAGGGGCTGCTGCTGCAACGCTTCGGCACTGGGGCTGGCCACCCACACCAGCGGCTCGCGGCGCAGCAGGGGTTCGCGGGCGGTGGCGCCGGTGACCGGTACCGACACCAGGGCCATGTCGAGCGTGCCGTCGGCCAGGCGCTCGCGCAGGCGCGGGGAGGGCGCGCACAGCACCTCGATGCGCGCGAGCGGGTGCTGCGCGGCAAATCCGCGCAGCAGGGGCGGCAGAAAGGCGGCCGCGTAGTCGTCGGGGCAGCCGAAGCACAGGGTGCCTGCCAGGCCGGAGCCGGTCAGGTCGGCCAGGGCTTCGTCGTGGCTGGCGAGGATGCGCTGGGCATGCGCGAGCAGGCGCTCGCCTTGGCGGGTCAGGCGCACGCCGCGCCCGGTGCGGTGCAGCAGGGCCTGTCCGGTGGCGTCTTCCAGCCGCTGCATCTGCATGCTCAGCGCCGATTGCGTGCGGCCGACCCGGATGGCGGCCGCGCTGAGGGTGCCGGCCTGTGCGATGGCCAGGAAGCTGCGCAGAAGATCGATGTCGAGGGAGGCGCCCATGCGGTCAATATATCAATCTGGCTGAAGTCAGGATTCAAAACTATTCGATTTACTGATTGCCGGAGGCTGCCTAGAGTGCGTGTCAGGCCCCGCGTCCGGCGGGGCATTTCACTTCTTCAGGAAAGACCCTCATGTCCCGCAATCAGGAACCCGCTTTCTGGCAGGCCGCCGGCCAGCACCTCGTCCGTTACGGCGGCCGCTTCGCGCCGGTCATCATCGAGCGCGCCCAGGGCAGCTATGTCTACGACGCCGATGGCCGGCCCATCCTGGACTTCACGTCGGGCCAGATGAGTGCCCTGCTGGGCCACTGCCACCCCGAAATCAGCGCGGTGGTGGCCGACCACGCGGCGCGGCTGGACCACCTGTTCAGCGGCATGCTGTCCCGGCCGGTGGTCGATCTGGCGCGCGCGCTGGCCGGTGTGGCGCCCGGTGCGCTGGAGCGCAGTCTGCTGCTGACCACCGGGGCCGAATCGAACGAGGCGGCGATCCGCATGGCCAAGCTGGTCACGGGCCGCTTCGAGGTGGTGGGCTTTGCCCAGTCGTGGCACGGCATGACGGGGGGCGCGGCCTCGGCCACCTACAGCGCCGGCCGGCGCGGCGTCGGACCGGCGGCCGTGGGGTCGCTGGCGATCAATGCGCCCTTCGGCTTCCGACCACGCTTTTTCGACGCCAGCGGTGCCTACGACTGGCAGGCCGAACTGGATTACGGCTTCGACCTGGTGGACCGCCAGTCCTGCGGCAGCCTGGCGGCCTTCATCGCCGAGCCCATTCTCAGCTCGGGCGGCATCATCGACCTGCCACCGGGCTACATGGCGGCGCTGAAAAAGAAGTGCGAGGAGCGCGGCATGCTGCTGATCCTCGACGAGGCACAGACCGGCGTGGGGCGCACGGGACACATGTTTGCCTGTGAGCGCGATGGCGTGGTGCCCGACATCCTCACCCTGTCCAAGACGCTGGGTGCCGGCCTGCCGCTGGCCGCGGTGATCACCACCGCCGAGATCGAGGAGCGCGCCCACGAGCGCGGCTACCTGTTCTACACCACCCACGTGAGCGACCCGCTGCCCGCGGCCATCGGCCTGAAGGTGCTGGAGATTGTGCAGCGCGACGGCCTGGTGGCGCGCGCCCAGGTGGCCGGGGCGCGCCTGGCGCGTGGCTTGCAGGCCTTGCAGGAGCGGTTCGACTGCATCGGCGACGTGCGCGGGCAAGGGCTGCTGCTGGGGGTGGAGATCGTCAAGGACCGCACCAGCCTGCAGCCGGCGCCGGAGCTGGGGGCGGCCATCACCGACGCCTGCATGGCGCAGGGGCTGTCGATGAACGTGGTGCAGCTGCCCGGCATGGGCGGCGTGTTCCGCATCGCGCCGCCGCTGACGGTGAGCGACGAGGAGATCGACCTCGGTCTGGAGCGCCTGGGGCAGGCGCTGGAGCGCTGCACCGGCGGCTGATTCTGCCCGCCTCAGGGCCTGGGGCGGTGGGGGTGGCAGGGGGCTGTCAGGAAGCTGACGGCCAGCTCCGTTACATTTCGTCAAGCGGAGTCGCTTGGCGGTGGCGCCAGCTCCGCGCCGTCCCATGCTCCAGTACTTCACGATTCCCGTCACGGCCTTCGCCCAGAACTGTTCCATCGTCTGGTGCGACGAGACGATGGAGGCCGCGGTCATCGATCCGGGCGGGGAGACCGAGCGGATCGAGGCCGAGGTGCAGCGGCTGGGTGTGACGCTCACGGCGATCTGGCTCACCCATGCCCACATCGATCACGCCGGCGGCACCGCCACGCTGGCCGAGCGGCGGCAACTGCCGATCATCGGCCCGCACCCGGGTGACCAGTTCTGGATCGATGCCCTGCCACAGCAAAGCGCCATGTTCGGTTTTCCGCCGGCCGGCCAGTTCACGCCGACCCGCTGGCTGGCCGACGGCGACACGGTGGAGGTGGGGCGCTGCACGCTCGGCGTGCGCCATTGCCCTGGCCACACCCCGGGCCACGTGGTGTTCCACGCCCCGCAGGCGCACCGGGTGTTCGTGGGCGACGTGCTGTTTGCCGGCAGCATCGGCCGGACCGATTTCCCGGGCGGCAACCACGACCAGCTGATCGCCAGCATCCGCGAGCGGCTCTGGCCGATGGGCGATGACACCGTGTTCATTCCCGGGCACGGGCCGGAAGGCACGCTGGGGCACGAACGCCGCTTCAATCCCTACATCGGGGAGCGCTGAGGCCATGATCGGTGCCCGGATGCACGTGCTGCTGGTGGACGACCACCCCATCTTCCGCAAGGGGCTGGAGTTTTTGCTGCTCGACCTGCGCCCGGGCCTGACGCTGAGCCACTGCAGCCAGCGGCAGGAGCTGGAAGCCTGCCTGGCGGGCGTCAGGCCCCAGACCTACGACCTGGTGCTGCTGGACCTGCGCATGCCCGGCTTCGAGGCGCTGCAGGCCCTGGAATACGTGCGCACGGTGGCCCCGGAGACCCCGGTGGTGGTGCTCTCGGGCGAGGAGGACGCGGGCACGGTGCGCGCCTGTGTGGACCTGGGCGCCTGCAGCTTCGTGTCGAAATCGGCGCCACCCGCGCACCTGCTGCAGGCGCTGGAGCAGGTGCTGGGCGGTGGGGTGCACCTGCCGGCGTCCAGTCTGGGCAATGGCGACGCGGCCTGGCGCTCGCGGACGGCGGCCGACCAGGTCGGCGGTCTGGTGCTCACGGGCCGGCAGGTCGAGGTGCTGCGGCGTGTGGTGCAGGGCAAGACCAACAAGATGATTGCGCGCGAGCTGGGCATTTCCGACGGCACCGTCAAGACCCACCTCACCAACGTGATGGCGCTCTTCGAGGTCGGCACGCGGACCCAGCTGGTGTTCGAGCTGGCGCGCCGCGGGTTGTCGATCGACGCGCTGGGCGAACCCGAGACCTCGGCGTACTGACCCCGCTCAGGCGCCCAGCCGCAAGGTGGTGCGCAGGCCGAAGGCGGCCTGTCCGGCTGGCGAAGGCTCGCCCAGCGGCTGCAGGGTGCGGCGCACGTCCACCTCGAACCCACCGCCGGGCAGGCGCCGGAGGGTGAGCCGGGCCAGACCGCTGCCGCTCAGGGGCTCCCCTCCGGGGGCGACGGTGGCATCGAGCCGGATGCCCTGGCACCACACGGTTTCGTCCACCTGCAGGTGTTCGGGGCGGCAGTTGGCGTAGGGCAGCGGCGCGTACAGCGGCGGCGCCACGATGGCCGCCCCCAGGGGCTGGCCGTCGAGTTGCAGGGTCAGCGCGGTGCTGACGTGGTAGTCGCCCGACAGCAGGACGAAGGGCATGCCGCGCCGGGCCAGCAGGGTCAGCAGCGCCAGGCGCTGGTCCTGCGCCATCTGCCAGGAGTCGGGCGGGCCGGGGTTGGCCGGATCGGCCGATGGGTGCAGGGCCGGGAAGACCACCGAGCCGCAGACGATCACCGGCAGGTGCGCGGGGCCGACGGCATCGAGCCAGCGCGCCAGGGCCTGCAGGGCGAGATCCGGGGCCAGGTGGTGCTGGCCCCGCGAACGGGTCTGGCGCGAGTCGAGCAGGAAGAAGCGGGCCGGGCCGAGCGGGCCGGTTTCGGTGTAGGTCATCCAGTCGTCCGGATCGCGCCAGGGTGGGAGCAGGCGGTCGGGCCCCTGCAGTTTCTGGAACGCCTGGACCGACTGCTGGGCCCAGCGCGCCTGGCTGGCGCTCAGGCGGGCGATCGGCCCTGTGGCCTGCGGATCCGGCCAGGCCGAGGTGAGCAGCGGCGCAGCGGCGGGGTGGTTGTCGACCCACTCGTGATCGTCGGGGGTCATCAGGGTGGGCACGGAGCGCAGCAGGCGCCGCATGGCGGGCTGGCCAAAGGCCGTGGCATGGCGCTCGACATAGCGCTCGGCCGGGCTGGTGGTGTCGAGCAGGCCGGCGGTGGCGTCGGCATAGATCTGGTCGCCCAGCAGCAGGGCCAGCGCCGGCAGCGGTTCCTGCAACGCGTCGGCGAGCACGCGGTCCACGCGTTCGCCATCCAGACCCAGACCCGGATGGCGGCAGCAGGTGGCCCACAGCGCCAGCGTGTCGGTGCTCGCCAGGCTGTCGGCCGGTACCGAGCAGGCCACGGCCTGGGCGATCCGCTCGCCGGGCGGTGCGCCTGGGGCGGTGTGGGGTTGCTGCAGGGCGGCGTCGATCCGGGCGTCGTCGGCCCATTGTTCGTCGCTGAGCAGGTCGGGAGTGGTGGCGAGCCGCCGGGTGGCCCGCCCGGTGAGCACCTGCATCACCAGCGCCTGGCCGGGCGCGAGGGTTTGCAGGTCGGCCGCCGTGACCGCGACGTCGAGGCGGGCGGTGCGGAAGGCGGTGGTGGGTGGTCCGCCGACCGGCCCCGCCGGGTGGGCCGTGTCGACGGCGACGATCCGTTCCCCGGTCAGGGTCAGCCGCCGGTGGCGGCCCGCCGCGTCGCGGTACCGCACGGTGAAGCGGGTGTCTTCAGGCGCCAGGCTCTCGCCTTGGCCGTCGTCGAGGATCAGCGACGTCCGCACCGTCCAGCCGCCGCGGCCGTCCGGCCGCACCCAGCCCAGCATCGGGCCAGTGCGCGGGGCGGCCAGGCGCCAGCGCCGGGGCGGCAGCGCCGGCGGCACGGTGGTTTCGGCGATGAAGGCGTCGTCAAGGAATTGCGTGACGCGGGCGAACACGTCGGTGGCCGCGCGGCGGCCGATCAGCACATCCAGGTGGCCGTAGCCGGGCAGCGCCTCGCAGCGCGCGGGGCCGAACCACAGCCCCAGTTGCTGCAGCCAGTCGCGCGTGCGCTCGATGCCCTGGGCATCGAACAGCTCGTTGTCCTGCCCGTGCAGCAGGAAGACCGGGCAGTGCAGGTGGGCGCGGGCGCGGTCTTCGGTCACGTAGCGGGACACGCCGTCCTCGTCCACCAGCCGGCCATGGCGCACGAAGCGGGCCGCGTGACCGAACAGCCGCAGGTTGGCGTCGCCGAACAGGCGGTTCATGGCGCGCACCGTGTGGGCATTGAGCTGGTGGTGGTGGAACAGCGGGGCTTCGATGAAGCGGATGCGCCGGCAGGTGGCCACGCCGTCGTCGTTGTCGGGCGAAAGCGCCCGTTCTTCGGGCGGCTGCGGCAGGCTGCTGAACAGGCGGTCGATGACCTGCCAGACCGGGTGGTCCTGCGCGCCGTGCACGGCAAACGGCACGTGGGGCAACAGGTGCTGGACCAGCGACGGCACCCAGGTCTTGGCCCGCGTGGTTTCGGTGCCCAGGCAGAAGGGGTGGACCTGGCTGGACACCAAGGCGTAGAGCATGGACGCGCCACCCGGGTGCTGCAGCCGGCCGTCCAGCAGCGACATCCACAGCGAGGCCGACCCGATGCACTGGGCAAAAGCGGCGATCTGCAGCGGCAGGCCGGGGGGCAGGGAGTGCGCGTGTTCGCGCTGCACCGTGGCCAGCACGTGCGCCACGGCGACGGGCACGTCGTGCTCGGCCAGCATGTCGACGCTGAAAGGGGTGCCCGCGTACCCGCTGCGCGAGGACATGCGGCTGTCCAGCAGCCACACTTCCTGTCCCTGGGCGAGCAGCGTATCGACCAGGTGGGGGCTTTCGCCGTTGGCAAAGGTGTAGCTCAGGCTGGACTGGCCGAAGGCGTGTAGCAGCAGCACGACCCGGGCGCGCACCACCGGCCGGCCGTGGCTGTCGCGCGTGCTTCGTGGTCCCGTCACCGGGCCGTGGGACGGGCGGTATTGCCACAGGCGCAGCATCAGGGGTTCGGCGGCTTCGTCACCCCGGTCGGCGCTCGAAAAGCCGCGGGGCACCCGGATCGTGTGGGCCACCGGCTTGGCGGTGCCGGACCGGTCGGTGGCGCCCTCGTCCTGTGGGGAAGTATCGGTCAGCGGCCGGTGGGAATAGTGGGGCAGGCGGAAGTCGAACAGGTGTGTCTTGAGCGCCAGGCGCAGGGCCAGCAGCGCATAGCCGGAGAGCACCAGCGCACCGGTGGTGGTGTCGCCGACAGGGCCGAGCTGGGCCGTGCCGGGCTGGAACAGCTGTGCCGCGCCCATGCGCAGGCGGCCCCGGTACAGCGCGCGGCCCCAGGGCCACCGGGTGTGCGCGGGGGTGATCACGGCGTCGGCGTCCATGATGCGTTCCCAGTACGTGGGGCGCAGGCGGGGCGGGGCCGAGCCGGTGTCCCCGGTGAGGGCACGCACCAGTCCCCGCGCCAGCCAGGCCGCGGTTTCGCCGACCGTGGCGCGATAGGTCACGCGTTTGGTGGCCCGGAGCCGGATCTGGCGCGGGGCGCCGTCGGGGGCAGCCCCCTCGCGCTGGAGCACCAGGTCGTAGGTCATGGTGCGCTTTTCCCGGGCGTGCACCCACTGTTTGCCCAGGCCGGGCAGGTCGCGCAGGCGCGGCGAGAGGGCGCCGGGCCGCCATTGCCGGGTGTCGAATTTGCCGCCGCCTTCCCACCAGGTCAGCAGCAGGCGCGGAAACGGCAGCGCGGCCCAGGCCATGATCGCGAGGCCCATGGCCAGCCCGGTCCAGACCCCGGGCCAGGCCAGCGCGAAGATGGCACCCAGGGCGGCCGGGAGCGCGAGCAGTTCCAGCAGGGTCTGGAGCCACGGACCCGGACCGCGCTGGAGGCGGCCCGGGGTGGGCAGGAAGTCGAACGTCGGGCCGGCGGCGCCGTCGGGGGCCGGCGAAGAGGAGGGGGTGGCCAGGTGGTAGATCACCGGTTCGGCGCCGGTCCGGTCGAGCGTCCACCGCGCTTCGCGGATGCGCAAGGGGTGCCGGGTGTGGGCCAGCATGGCGTCGAGGTCGTCGCTTTCAAAGCCCACGAACAGCTCGACCTGCTGCGCATCCGCAAGGTGTGCCCATCGGCCGCGCAGTCCCTGGCCGTCGGCGCGCAGGTGCTCGCGCAGGGTGACCGGCCAGGGGGTGGTGTCGAGCACGGGCGCGCGCACGGGCCGGGGGGGCGACCGGTGGATCGTCGGCGCTTCGGGCGCCGGCCGCCGGGGCCAGGCTTGCACGGCGCGTTCGGCCAGGGCGGTGATGGTCAGCAGCGGATTGCAGCCGAGCGAGGTGGGCACGATGGACCCATCCAGCACGTACAGGCCCGGGTAGGTGGCAGGGGCATTCGGGTAGCGTTCGCCAGCCGGGCGGGCCCAGGTCCGCTCCGGGTGCGCCGGCTGGTGGACCCAGACCCGGCCCAGGTGATCGACCACGCTGTGCGCCGGGTCGTCGCCCATGGGGCAGCCACCCAGCGGGTGCACCGTGGTGGCCAGGCTGGGCAGTGGCTGGCCCGACATCGCCCGGCTGGCCGCAGGCGGCAGGAACTGCCACAGCGGGTTGTGCAGGTGCAGTCCCGGGGGCGCCAGCCGCTCGAACAGCCGCTGTTGCTCCTGGTAGGTGGCCAGTCCTTTCGGGTCGGGCATGACCAGGGCCGCGCTGTCGGTGCCTGGCAGCCAGACCAGGCGGCCGGGCGCTCCGTCGTGCCCCATGGTCAGCCACAGCTGGCTGTGCCGGGCCAGTGGGGTGGAGGCGGCCAGCGGGTCCCGCGCATGGGGGTCGCCACCGGGGGGTGACCGAAATGCCCATCGGTCCAGCTGCTGCAACGTGCCCGCGCTGGCCAGCAGCTCCGAAAACACGCGGGCCAGTGCCCCGGGCACGGCGCCTTCCTGCAGCACGATGCGCTTCGGCAGCGGCTGGGTGCGATCGCGCAGATCGAGCAGCGAGGTGATCGTGGGGCCGGTGTCGGGCTGCCGGCCGTCATCGGGCGCCGCACCCCGGCCGACGGCGTGCACGGGCAGCGCCTGGACCCGCACGCTGAGGTGGTCGCCGTTGCCCGAGAGGCGTGTGCCCAGCGCGGGCGAAAACGCCAGCACCTCGCCGGCCAGGGCTTGCGAGCGCTGCATCAGCTGCGTGGAGCCGAGCGTGCCGGCGCTGAGGATCAGTTTCGGCACCGCGAGCACGCGCAGGGTGGATGCCGGATCGATACGCTGGTCGTGGCTGTGGCCGGCCTCCGCACGCTGGGCCTTGTGGTGCTGGGCGTCGGTGGCGAAGATCCAGAGCCGCCAGCGCCGCTCTTCCGGGGCGTCCGGGTCGGGGGCGAACCGGTAGACCTCGGCCTGGGTCACGATCTGCACGCGCCCCGTCTGCACCGCCTGCCGCAGGTACGTGCTGCGCAGATCGCCCTTGGCGTCGGGCACGTTGCAGCCCGAGGCGCAGTCGCCGCACTGGGTGCAGCGGTCGGGCCGCCAGTGCAGGTGCACCGGTTGGGTCGTGCCCTTGTTGCCCAGTGACTTGGCGGCGGCCTGGAGCGCCAGGGCCTTGGCCGGTGGCGTGGCGCCCCGGGGGCGGTAGACCGTGCTGCCCAGTGTGCGCCGTGCGAGCCGGGTGGCCGCCTGGAGCGACCTGGGCGGTGCAGCACCGTGCGGGCCGGGGCGCAGGGCGGCGGGCCACGCGGTCTGGGCCAACACGTCGGGGTCCGGCTCCATGAGCACGCCGGCATTGATCAGGCTGCCGCCCCCGAGCCCGTTGGCCGTGACGGCGGCCAGCCCTTGTCCGACCGAGATTTCGAACAGCCCGGACGCGCGTCCCAGGGGCAGGGGCCGACTGGGGATCTGCAGCCGCAGGTATTTGGCGAGTTGGGAAAAGTGGTTGGGAAAGTCACCCGGCAGGAACTCGCTGCCGCGTTCGATCACGAGCACCCGGTACCCTTTGCGGGCCAGCCGGAGCGCGGCCACCGCGCCCCCGTAGCCGGAGCCGACCACCGCCACATCGAACGCCACCGGGTGAACGGGTGGCGGGACCGGCAGGGGGGCCGGCAGCGGCAGTTGCTCGATCCACTCCCGCCATGGCACCGAGAGCGGGGCGAGCGGGTTGGGCGGGGGGCGGGTCCGGGGCGGCGGGTCCGGCGGGTCGTCGGAACTGGCGTCCGGCTCAGCGGCCGGCATGGAGCAGTTCCTGCACCGCCCGCGCCAGCGCCGGGGCTGACAGGGGTTTGCGCAGCACCACGCCCTGAACGTGGGTCAGCGCGGCCGATCCTTCGCCGGTGACGATGATGCAGGGCAACTGCGGAAAACGCTGCTGCAGCCGCGCGGCGACGTCGCCGCCGGTGAGGGCCTCTTCCCCCAGGTTGTAGTCGGCAATCAGCAGGTCGGGGCGGCCGGCCTGGTCGGGGGCGGCCATCGCTTCCTGGTCGGAAGCGACCGCCGTGACCGAGGCGCCGGCCTCGCGCAGCCAGTGCGAGGTGGCTTCGCGCGCCAGTTGGTCGTCTTCGACCAGGAGCACGTTCAGGCCGGCCAGCGAGGCATTGACGGTGGATTCGACCGGCACTTCGGCCGCACGCCGCTCGCGCGACAGGGTCAGCGCGAAGACGCTGCCGTAGCCCGGGGTCGCGTCCACCTGCAGCGTCATGCCCATCAGGGCCACCATGTGGCGCACGATGGCCAGGCCCAGCCCGAGGCCGGGAACGCCCAGCGACTGGGCCTGCCGACCCCGGGAAAAGGGCTTGAACAGGGCGTCGAGCTCGGCCGGTTCGATGCCCGGGCCGGTGTCGGTCACGCTGAGGATGACCGAGTCGCCCCGTTCGGTAACCTCCACCGTGACCCCGCCGGTCGTCGTGAACTTCAGGGCGTTGTCGAGCAGGTTGCCCAGCACCCGCTGCAGCAGCAGCGGGTCGGCACGCACCACGGGGGCGCCGTTCACACGCAGGGCGAACGTCACGCCCTTCTGGGCACACAGTTCCGGGTAGCCGGCCAGCGTGGTCTTGAGCAGGGGCACCAGGTCGACCCCGGTCAGGTGGGCGCGGAGGTTGCCGGCGTCGATCCGCGCCATGTCCATCAGGCCGGAGAACATGGAATCGATCGACCGGCTCGCGTGTTCGATCTCGTGCATGACCTGTTGCCGGCGCGTTTCGTCGGCCGACCGGCGCAACACGTTGACCAGCAGCGACAGGGCGTGCACGGGCTGCTTGAGGTCGTGGCTGGCCGATGCGAGAAAGCGCGAGCGCAACTCGAACGCCTGCCGCGTTTCGTGCAGGGCCTGTTCGAGCTGGCCCGCCAGGGTTTCGCTGCGCATGCCCTCGGCCACGGCTTCGTTGAGCAACTGCCGGATGCCATGGGCCAGGCGGTACATCATCAAGCCGCCCAAGGGCAGGGCCAGCGCCAGCACGTTGATTTCGGTCGCGCCGAAACGCTGCCACAGCGCGAAGGCCACGGTGCTCAGGCACGCGATCAGGTATCCGAGGTAGACCCGGGGCTGCACGGCCAGCACCGAGACGGCCCCTGCGATCCAGGCCAGCATCAGCCCCACCAGCAGAATGAATTCGTGGGCCGAGATCCGGGGACCGAATATCGGCAGCGAGAGCATGACCAGCCAGCCCGTGAAGGCCGAAAGGGTGGTGACCCAAGTGACGCGGCGCTCGTCGGGGGTGTCCGGGCGTTTGCGCAACTGCTCGAACCATACCTGGCGCCCGATGAAGCCGACCAGCACCGGTACCCACCAGAGCAGAAACAGCCCGATACCCGCTGCGGGCACGAAGATCGAGCCCAGGGCCGAGGTCATCACCAGTACCGTGAGCAGACCCAGGCGGCTTTGCTCGATGACGTAGGACAGGCTTCGCGCGCGGATGAGCTGGTCCAGCGATGCCCGGGAAGGGGTTTCCCGGGTGGGCATGGGTTCTAGAGGCGCGAGCGAAGGCATCTCACCAGATTACCCCAGCTTGCCACGGATTTCGATCACCCATTTGGGTGAGTCGGTGCGTGGTGCACCGGCTTTCAGCCCCGTCGCGCGGTCTCGTACAGGCCTTGTACTTTGGGCAGATTGGCCTCGAGCTCGCGAATGCGGTTGGGGCCGCTGGGGTGGGTGGACAGGAACGCCGGGCCGCCGCCCTGGGTCGCCTGGGCCATTTTCTGCCACAGGCTGACGCTGGCGCGGGGCAGATAGGCGCCCCGGGCCGCCAGTTCCAGGCCCACCAGGTCGGCCTCGCTTTCGTCTTCGCGGCTGAACTTCAGGGTCAGCAACTGCGAGCCGAGATCGGCCGCCATGGCGCCGAGTCCGCCGAGCCCCAGCAGTTCGGCGCCCAGCCGCAGCCCGAGGCTGGTGGCGCTGCTCTTGGCCAGGCGCTCGCGCGCGTGCTCGCGCAGGGCGTGGGCCATTTCGTGCCCCATGATCATGGCGGCTTCGTCATCGGTCAGCTTCAGCTGCTGCAGGATGCCGGTATAGAACGCGATCTTGCCGCCGGGCAGGCAGAAGGCATTGATCTGGGGGCTGTCGATCAGGGCCACTTCCCAGCGCCAGTTGGCGGCGCGTGGGTTCCACGCGGTGGCGAAGGGGATCAGGCGCCGGGCGATGCCGTGCAGGCGCTGCACCCGCGGGTCGCCGCTGGCGACCAGGGCCTGTTGCTGCCGGGCCTGCTGCACGGTGGCGGTGAACTGCTGCGCCCCGGCCTGCTCGATCTGTTCGGCCGGCACCAGCTTGCGCAGGCTGGAGGATTTGCCCACCGCCACCTGGGCGGTCGCCGGCAGGGCCGCCGCCGAGGCCGCCGCCAGCACAAAAGCCCGTCGCGCCTGCCAGGGGCTGGCGTTGGCGGGCGGGCGTGTCTTCAGGTCGCACAACAAGCACATGGTCCAATAATAGGCAAAGCCCCGCCGCGCTGCCGTCTGGCCGGGACAAACCCTCATGTCCGAAGCCATGACCGAGCCATCCGTCACACCCGTGTCTGCCGACGCCCCGCGAAAACCCACCTGGGGCGAGACGCTGCGGGTCTACCTGGAGCCCGCCAGCCTGCGCATGTTCGCGCTGGGTTTTTCGGCCGGTCTGCCGCTGCTGCTGGTACTGGGCACGCTGAGCTTCCGGCTGCGCGAAGCGGGGCTGGACCGCACCACCATCGGCTATCTGAGCTGGGTCGGCCTGGCCTACGGGTTCAAATGGGTGTGGTCGCCGCTGGTCGACCGGCTGCCGATCCCGTTGCTCACCCGCTGGCTGGGCCGGCGCCGCAGCTGGCTGCTGCTGTCGCAACTGGCGATCATGGCCGCACTGGCGGGCATGGCGCTGGCCGATCCCCGCAGCGAGCTGACCCTGGTGGTCTGGTGCGCCCTGGCGGTGGCATTCGCCTCCGCCACGCAGGACATCGCGCTCGACGCTTTCCGCATCGAGTCGGCCGATACCGCGCACCAGGGCGCCCTGGCGGCCACCTACCAGACCGGCTACCGCCTGGCCATGATCTGGGCCGGCGCCGGTGTGCTCTGGTTGGCTGCGCGCTCCGAAGTGGCGGTGACCCTGCCGATGGCTGGCGGGCCCGGTGCGCTCTACCAGCAAGGCGCCTGGATGACGGCCTATCTGGTCATGGCCGCGAGCATGGTGGTGGGGGTGGTCACGGTGCTGTTTTCGCGCGAACCGGCACGGATCGAACTGCCGCCCGCGCGCAACGCCGCCGAGTGGCTGCGCGGCGCGCTGATCGAGCCGTTCGCCGATTTCCTGCGCCGCTATGGCCGGCACGCGCTGCTGGTGCTGGCCCTGATCGGCGTGTACCGCATCAGCGACGTGGTGATGGGCATCATGGCCAACCCGTTCTATGTGGACATGGGCTACACCAAGGACGAAGTGGCCGCCGTCACCAAGGTCTACGGCGTCATCATGACCCTGGCCGGCGCCTTCATCGGCGGCGCGCTCTCGCTGCGCCTCGGGGTGATGCGGGTGCTGCTGCTGGGTGCGCTGCTATCGGCCGCCACCAACCTGCTGTTCGCCTGGCTGGCTGGCCACGGGCACGACGTGCCGGCGCTCATCGCCGTGGTGTCGGCCGACAACCTCAGCGCCGGTGTGGCTTCGGCCGCCTTCATCGCCTACCTTTCGGGCCTGACCAATGTGCGCTATTCGGCCACGCAGTACGCGCTGTTCAGCTCCATGATGCTGCTGGCGCCCAAGTGGCTGGCGGGGTATTCCGGGGCGTTCGTCGATGCGTACGGTTACCAGGCGTTTTTTGTCGGCACGGCCCTGCTGGGGCTGCCGGTGCTGCTGCTCATCTTCTGGGCCGCGCGCCTGACCGCCACGGGGCGCTAGCTGTGATGTCTCAATAGGTTGTTCACCCGGAAGGGTCTGGGAGACTGGAGTTACGACGCTTCAGAACTCTCAGAGGAATCCCCCCGGATGAACAGCCA
>NZ_BSPB01000051.1:0-26475 GCF_030160815.1 Hydrogenophaga electricum
GCGCGCCGACGCCACGGCCGGCACGGCCTGCAGCGCCGAGCGCAGGGTGATCGCGTCGGCGACGTTCAGCCAGTGGCCGAGCCGTTCGGCCAGATCGCCGCCGGGCGCGGCGCTGTCGGCCGGCGCCCAGTCGGCGAGCAGGCGCACCAGCGCAGGTTGGTGAAAGGATGCGTGCAAAACGTTGCCAGGCCCCCGCAGGGGCGCTTGAGTCGAATCGGGAACCATCGCCAGCCCCCGGGGAGCCGGCCATGCCGGCCCTGGGCAGACGCCCGGCCGGCAAAGGGCCGCACAGCCCGCAGGCGGCGGCTCCGGCCCTGCCCGTTCCGGAGAACGGCGACAGCGGCCAGGGCGACATTAGAAACGATCCGGCGCCCCGGCCCGGCGCCGACCGTCCGGCCCCGGCCTCAGGCCACCCAGATGGCGCGGAAATCGTTCACATTGGTGTGGGTCGGACCGGTCATCACCAGGTCGCCCAGCGGGGCGAAAAAGCCGTAGGCGTCGTTGCGCGCCAGGTGGTCGGCGATCTTCAGGCCCTGGGCCGCTGCACGGGCCAGCGTGTCGGGCGCCACCCGGGCGCCGGCGTTGTCTTCCACGCCGTCGATGCCGTCGGTGTCGGCGGCCAGGGCCCACACCCCCGGCTGCCCGCCCAGTGCCTGCGCCAGCCCGAGGCAGAACTCGCCGGCCCGCCCGCCCCGGCCTTTGGGCTGGCCCTCGGCACGCGGACGCACGGTGACCGTGGTTTCGCCGCCGCTGAGGAGGACGCAGGGCGCCTCGAAACTGCTGCGGCGCTGCGCCGTGGAGCGCGCCAGCGCGGCGTGCACCTTGCCGACTTCGCGCGATTCGCCCTCGATCTCATCGCTGAGCACGTAGGCGCGCAGCCCCAGGGCGCGCGCGGCCTCGGCGGCGGCTTCCAGGCTTTGCTGCGGGGTGGCGATCAGGTGGGTTTCGCAGCGCGCCAGGCGCGGGTCGCCGGGCTTGGGGGTTTCCAGCGTGCCGGCTTCGAGCTGCGCCTGCACCGCAGGGGGCACGGCGATGCCGTAACGGCGCAGGATGGCCAGCGCGTCGGCGCAGGTGCTGGCGTCGGCCACGGTGGGGCCGCTGGCGATCACGCTGACGTCGTCGCCCGGCACGTCGCTGATGGTCAGCGTGACCACGCGCGCGGGCGCGCAGGCTGCCGCCAGCCGCCCTCCCTTGATGGCCGAGAGGTGCTTGCGCACGGTGTTCATCTCACCGATGTGGGCGCCGCTTTCGAGCAACTGGCGGTTGATGCGCTGCTTGTCTGCGAGCGTCAGGCCCTCGCACGGCAGGGTCAGCAATGCCGAGCCGCCGCCGGAAATCAGGCACAGCACCAGGTCGTCCTCGGTCAGGCCTTGCGTCAGTGCCAGGATGCGCTGGGCAGCTTGAAGGCCGGCCGCGTCGGGCACGGGGTGCGCGGCTTCGACCACCTCGATGCGCTGGGCCAGCCCTACAGGGCGCGGCGGCGTGTGGCCGTAGCGCGTGACCACCAGGCCCGACAGCGGCGCATCGGCCGGCCACAGCGCTTCCACCGCGTGCGCCATGGCGCCACCGGCCTTGCCGGCGCCGAGCACCAGGGTGCGCCCTTTCGGGGGCGCTGGCAGGCTGGCGGCGGTGTTGTGCAGCGGCAGCGCACGCTGCACCGCCACGTCGTAGAGGTGGCGCAGCAGGGCCTGCGGGTCGTTCAGGCTGGGCAATGGAGTGGCAGTCATGCGCGCAGTCTAGCGATGCCAGGGCAGGCCGTGGGTTCGTCGAGCTTCACCCGGGAGCCGGCTTGCCGGTCTTCCGATGTGGTCACCCGGACAGGGGCCCGGCCGTCAGAGCGGTGCGGTCGCAATGTCATGCCCGGCCATCATTTCCAGGCTGCGGCACAGCGCGGAATGGTCCAGCCCGGCGAGTCCATGCGCCGCGCAGCTTTGCATCAGTTGAGCGGCGCTCGCGGTGTTCGGCAGGCTCACACCCAGTTCCTTCGCGCCCTGCAGGGCGAGGTTGAGGTCCTTCTGGTGCAGCTCGATGCGAAAGCCCGGGTGGAAGGTGCGCTTGACCATGCGTTCACCATGCACTTCCAGGATGCGGCTGGCCGCGAAGCCGCCCATCAGCGCCTGGCGCACCTTGGCCGGGTCGGCGCCGGCCTTGCTGGCGAACAGCAGGGCCTCGGCCACCGCTTCAATATTGAGCGCCACGATGATCTGGTTGGCCACCTTGGTGGTCTGGCCGTCGCCGTTGCCCCCCACCAGCGTGATGTTCTGGCCCATGGCCTCGAACAGCGGCTTCACGCGCTCGAACGCCGCTTCGGGTCCGCCGACCATGATGGTCAGGCTGCCGGCCTTGGCGCCGACCTCGCCACCACTGACCGGCGCGTCCAGGTAGTCGCAGCCCAGGGCGTTGATCTGCTGTGCGAACTGCTTGGTGGCCATCGGGCTGATGGAACTCATGTCCACCACCACCTTGCCGGCCGACAAGCCCTTGGCCACGCCGGTCTCGCCGAACAGCACATCCTGCACGTGCGGCGTGTCGGGCACCATGGTGATGATGACGTCGGCGCGCCGGGCCACTTCGGTGGCGTTGGTGCAGACCGTCGCGCCCGCCTCGGCCAGCTCGGCCGGGATTCTGCTGCGGCTGGACACGAACAGCGTGTGCCCCGCCTTGATGAGATTCAGGGCCATGGGTGCGCCCATGATGCCGAGGCCGATGAAGCCGACTTTGGTGCCGCTCTTGGTCATGAGAAGGTTCCTTCGCTGGTGATATCAAAGTGTCTGCCCGTGCGCCGCGATCCAGCCCAGGCCACGGTCCGTGCCGCCAGGCGCGGCGTCCTTGGGCTTGTATTCACAACCGATCCAGCCGGTGTAGCCCAGCGCGTCGATGTGGTCGAACAGGTGGCGGTGGTGGATCTCGCCGGTGCCGGGCTCGTGGCGGCCCGGCGTGTCGGCCAGTTGCATGTGGGCGATGCGCGGCAACAGGTCCTTGATGGTGTTGCACAGCTCGCCTTCCATGCGCTGCGCGTGGTAGATGTCGTACTGCAGGAACACGTTGTCGGCACCCACCTCGTCCATCAGCGCGATGGCCTGGCGCGGTCGGTTGACGAAGTAGCCCGGCATGTCGAAGGTGTTGATGGGCTCGATCAGCAGTGGCAGCCCCAGCTTCTTCGCTTCGGCGGCGGCAAAACGCACGTTGCCGACCCAGGTCGCGCGGGCCTGGGCTTCGCTCACGCCCGCAGGCATGAGGCCGGCCATGCAGTGCCAGCGCTGCACGCCGATCACCGGCGCGTACTCGGCGGCCTTGGCCACGCCAGCCCGGAACTCGTCCTCCCGCCCCGGGATGCAGGCGATGCCGCGCTCGCCCGCGGCCCAGTCGCCCGGCGGCAGGTTGTGCAGCACCAACTGCAGCCGATGGCGCTGCAGGCGCTCGGCCACCTCGGCCGCCGGGTGGTCGTAGGGGAACAGAAATTCCACGGCCTGGAACCCGGCCTTGGCGGCCGCGTCGAATCGGTCGAGGAAGGGCAGCTCGTTCCAGAGCATGGAGAGGTTGGCAGCGAATTTCGGCATCTTCTTTCCTTCGGTATCGAGAGGGAACACCAGGCCAGCCTGGCTGGACGGCGGGTGTCGCCCTTGTGGGGGTGGCGCGGAGCGAGGTGCGAGGGTCAGTCGAGCAGCCCTGCCGTCTCAAGACCCTGGGCTGCGCGGCAGTCGATGTCTTCGAACTCGACCACCTTGTCGATCTCGGTGCCCATGGCGATGTTGGTCACCCGTTCGAGGATGCATTCCACGACCACCGGCACGCGGTGCTCGGCCACCATCTGCTGCGCCTGGCGCAGCGCGCCTTCCAGGTGGGCGGGGTCGGTCACGCGCAGGGCCTTGCAGCCCAGGCCTTCCACCACGGCCACGTGGTCCACGCCATAGCCGCGCAGGCCACCCGCATCCTCCGGCAGGTTCTGGTTGTCGAAAGCCAGCTGAACGCAGTAGTCCATGTCGAAGCCGCGCTGGCTCTGGCGGATCAGGCCCAGGTAGCTGTTGTTCACCAGCACGTGCACGTAGGGCAGGCGGAACTGCGCGCCCACGGCCAGTTCCTCGATCAGGAACTGGAAGTCGTAGTCCCCCGAGAGCGCCACCACCTGCTTGGTCGGCGGGAAATGGCCCCCAACCCTGGCTTCGCCAGGCCCCCCAGGGGGGTGCTGTCGTTCTTGGGGCGGCCCGGCGAACGCCGCCACCACGCCCAGGGCGGCCGGCAGCGTCCAGCCCAGCGGGCCAGCCTGGCCGCAATTGATCCACTGGCGCGGGCCGTAGACGTGCAGGAACTGCGCCGCCGCGATCTGGCTCAGGCCGATGGTGCTGACGTAGACCGTGTCGCGGCCGAAGACCTGGTTCATGGCCTCGTACACACGATGCGGCTTCATGGGGATCTGTTCGAAGTGCGTTTTGCGCAGCATCACGCGCTTGCGTTCGGCGCAGCGCTCGGCCCAGGCGGCGTAGCTGGGCCAGGCCTGCGCGGCGCGGCGCTCGCGCGCCACCTGCACGAACAGTTCCAGCGCGACCTTCGCATCGCTGACGATGCCGAAGTCCGGCTCGAACACGCGGCCGATCTGCGTGGGTTCGATGTCCACGTGCACGAACTGGCGGCCCTTGGTGTAGGTCTCGACGCTGCCTGTGTGGCGGTTGGCCCAGCGGTTGCCGATGCCGAGCACGAAGTCGCTCGCCAGCATCGTCGCGTTGCCGTAGCGGTGGCTGGTCTGCAAGCCCACCATGCCGGCCATGAGCGGGTGGTCGTCGGGGATGGAACCCCAGCCCATGAGCGTGGGGATCACCGGGACACCCGTGATTTCTGCAAACTGCACCAGCAGATCGGCCGCGTCGGCGTTGAGGATGCCGCCACCGGCCACGATCAGCGGCTTTTCGGCGGCGGCCAACATGTCCAGCGCCTTCTCCACCTGCTTGCGCGTGGCCGCGGGTTTGTACACCGACAGCGGCTCGTAGGTTTCGATGTCGAACTCGATTTCGGCCATCTGCACGTCAAACGGCAGGTCGATCAGCACCGGCCCCGGACGGCCCGAACGCATCAGGTGGAAGGCTTGCTGGAACACGCGCGGCACCAGGGCCGGTTCGCGCACGGTCACGGCCCACTTGGTCACCGGCTTGGCGATGCTCTCGATGTCCACCGCCTGGAAGTCCTCCTTGTACAGGCGCGCGCGCGGCGCCTGACCGGTGATGCAGAGGATTGGTATCGAATCGGCGCTGGCCGAATACAGGCCGGTGATCATGTCGGTACCGGCCGGGCCACTGGTGCCGATGCACACGCCGATGTTGCCGGCCCGGGCCCGCGTGTAGCCCTCGGCCATGTGCGAAGCGGCCTCCACATGGCGCGCCAGCACGTGGGCGATACTGCCGCGCTCGCGCAGTGCGGCATAGAGCGGGTTGATGGCTGCGCCCGGCACACCGAAGGCCTGGGCAATGCCTTCTTTCTCCATCACCAGCACCGCCGCCATCGCGGCTTTCATCTTGGCCATTGCCTGTCTCCAGTGGTTTGTGAACTGGGGTCGATGCTATGGAGGCCATACGGTCTTGTGAATGCCACCCGCGGTCAGTTGATTCGATACTTGCGGTACGCAATCGCGCCGATAACATGCCCCCATGGACCGCTACAAAGAGATCGAAGCCTTCGTGCAGGTGATGGAGCACGGCAGCCTGGCCGCGGCCGCGCTGCACGCCGGCATCACGCCGGTGATGATGGGCCGGCGCATCGACGCGCTGGAAAAACGTCTGGGCACGCAACTCATGCACCGCTCCACCCGGCGCCTGGTGCTGACCGACGCGGGCGCGCGCTTCCTCGACGAATGCCGGCCGCTGCTGGCGCAGTGGGCGCAGGCCGAGGCCAGCGTGGCGGCACAGAAGCACCAGGCCAGCGGGCACCTCATCGTGTCCGCGCCCGCGGCCTTCGGCCGGCTGCACGTGGCGCCGCACGCCAGCGCCTTCCTCAAGGCCCACCCCGCAGTCAAGCTGTCATTCAACCTGACCGACCGGGTGGTGGACCTGGTGCGCGAGGGCTACGACATGGGCATCCGCATCGGCGGCGCGATCGACCCGAACTTCGTCGCCATCAGGCTCGCCACCAACCAGCGCGTGGTGTGCGGCACGCCCGCCTACTTCCGCCGGCACGGCAAACCGCAGACACTGGACGACCTGGCCCGGCACCACTGCCTGGCCTTCAACCTGCAGGGGGGCCAGCAGCGCGGCTGGTACTTCCAGCAGGACGGCAAGACCGTGACGGTGCGTGCCGAGGGCAACCTGGACTGCAACGACGGCGAGCTGCTGCACCGCTGGGTGAGTGAAGGCCTGGGCCTGGGCTGGCGCAGCACCTGGGAGATCCAGGCCCAGCTGCAGCGCGGCGAGCTGGTGACCGTGCTGGACGAGTTCGCCCTGCCCGCCTACGACATCCTGGCCGTGTACCCGCAGCAGCGCCACCTACCGGCCAAGGTGCGTTTTTTCATCGATCACCTGAAAAAGACTTTCTCCAAGCCGAACTACTGGTTGAAGTGACATGAACTCCCTGCTGATCCACAACGCCGCCTGCATCGCCACTTTCGACCACGCCGACCCTTTGATGGGGCGCGAGCTGAAGGACGCCTCGCTGTTCGTGCGCGACAACGTCATCGAGTGGGTGGGCCCCACCGCCGAGCTGCCGCGCGCCCTGCGCGAATCGGCGGGCGAGGTGATCGACGCCCGCGGCCACCTGGTCACGCCGGGCCTGGTCAACACCCACCACCACATGTACCAGTCGCTCACGCGGGCCATCCCCGGTGTACAGGACGCCGAACTCTTCAGCTGGCTGCGCGGGCTCTACCCGATCTGGGCCGGGCTGACGCCCGAGATGGTGCGAGTCTCGACCCAGGTCGCCATGGCCGAGCTGCTGCTTTCGGGCTGCACCACCAGCAGCGACCACCTCTACATCTACCCCAACGGCGTGCGGCTGGAGGACAGCATCGAAGGCGCTCAGGCGATCGGCATGCGCTTCGTCGCCACACGCGGCAGCATGAGCGTGGGCCAGTCGCAAGGCGGCCTGCCACCCGACCGCGTGGTGGAGAGCGAAGACACCATCCTCAAGGACAGCCAGCGCCTGATCGAAACCTGGCACAACGCCGCGCACGGCGCCATGGTGCAGATCGCGCTGGCGCCGTGTTCACCATTCTCCGTCAGCCCCGCGCTGATGAAGCAGAGCGCCGAACTCGCACGCAGCTTCAAAGGCCAGGGCGTGCGCCTGCACACCCACCTGGCCGAGAATCACCACGACATCGCCTACAGCCGCGAGAAGTTCAACAAGACCCCGGCGCAGTACGCGCAGGAACTGGGCTGGCTGGGCGACGACATCTGGCACGCGCACTGCGTCAAGCTCGACGACGAGGGCATCAGCCTGTTCGCCGCCAGCCGCACCGGCGTGGCGCATTGCCCTTGCAGCAACATGCGCCTGGCCAGCGGCATTGCCCCCATCCGCCGCATGGTAGACGCCGGCGTGCCGGTGGGCCTGGGCGTGGACGGCAGCGCCAGCAACGACGGCGCGCACATGGTGAACGAGGCGCGGCAGGCGCTGCTGCTGGCGCGCGTGGGCCGCGCGCTCTCGGCACCCGAGACGCGCAACGGCAAGACCTTCTTCGGCTGCGACCTCGGTCCCGCCGAAATGACCGCGCGCGACGCGCTGCACCTCGCCACCCGCGGTGGTGCGCAGGTGCTGGGCCGCAGCGACATCGGTCACCTCGCAGTGGGCATGTGCGCCGACCTCGCGCTGTTCGACCTGCGCACGCTGGGCTTCGCCGGTGGCGCCGTGCACGACCCCGTCGCCAGTCTGCTGCTGTGTGCCAGCCCCCAGGCCGCCTGGACGGTGGTCAACGGCCAGGTGGTGGTGCGCGAAGGCCAACTGGCCAGCGTGGCGCTGGAACCCCTGCTGGAACAGCACAACCGGCTCGCGCAGACCTTGGCCCAGACCGCACGCACGGCGGCCTGAAACGGCGCGACGCGGCGCGGCAGACCGGGCCGATCAGGACTTGCCGGCCGTGAAGCCCCCGTCCACCAGGAGGTGGGCGCCGGTGATGAAGCTGGCCTCGTCGCTCAGCAGGAACAGCACGGCCTGGGCCACCTCTTCCGGCCGGCCGAGGCGGCCGATCGGGTGCAGGCCGATCAGGAACTGGCGGAAACCGTCATCGAGCCCCGACAGCAGCGGCGTGTCGATGTAGCCCGGTCCGACGGCGTTGACCCGCACGCCCTTGGCGGCGCACTCGAGCGCCAGGGTTCGGGTGAGGTTGACCACCCCGCCCTTGGCGGCGGTGTAGGCCGCCGTCTGGCTCTGGCCGAACACCCCGAGGATGGACGCGCAGTTGACGATGCTGCCACCGCCCTGGGCATACATCGGCTTGAGCGCCGCGCGCGCGACACGGAACACCCCGTTGAGGTTGACGTCGATGACCCGCAGGAAGTCGGCGTCGGCGTAGCTGTCCGACGGGTTGAGGCCCCCGATGCCGGCGTTGTTGAACACGCCATCGAGCCGGCCGAAATGCGCCACCGTGGTCGCCACCAGGGCATCGACCTGCTCGGTGGCGGTCACATCCACCGGCACGAACAGGCAGCGCCCACCGTGCTGCGCGGCCAGAGCCTGCGCCCGCGCAGCGCCTTCGGAAGCGGGGATGTCGGCCAGCGCGACGCGGGCGCCTTCGGCGAGGCAGCGCTCCACCGTGGCCAACCCGATACCGCTGGCGCCGCCCGTGATGATGATCACCTTGTCCTTGAGTCGCATGCAAAGCTCCTTGTGCTGTGGCGAGGCCCACCGGCTGGGCCTGCTCCGGACCATTGTGCGACCGGATGCGGCGCGGCGGGACCGATCCGGTCAAACCGGTCGGCACCCGCGCCGGCCTCAGCGCACGAACTGGTGCACCGTGTCGACCAGCCGGGCCGACTGCTGCTTGAGCGCGTCGGCGGCGGCCGCGGCCTGCTCGACGATGGCGGCGTTCTGCTGGGTGTTCTGGTCGATCTCGCCGATCGACTGCGTGACCGACTGCACCCGTTCGGACTGCAGGCGCGAACCGGCGCTGATTTCGGAGAGCAACTGATCCACCTGGCGCACCGCGTCCCCCAGGGTGTTCAGCGCCGATTCGGCCTGGCGCATCAGCCCGGTGCCGGTCTCGACCCGTTCCTCCGAATCCTGCGTCAGGCGGCGGATGTCCTTGGCCGCTTCGGCACTACGCTGTGCCAGGGTACGCACTTCCCCGGCCACCACCGCGAACCCGCGCCCCTGGTCGCCCGCACGGGCCGCCTCGACCGCGGCGTTGAGCGCCAGGATGTTGGTCTGGAACGCGATCGAATCGATCACGCCCGTGATGTCGGCGATGCGCCGGCTGGAGTCGTTGATCTGGTCCATGGCCAGGCGGCTCTGCCCCATCACGTCCTGCCCGGCGTGTGCCTGCGCCACCGCCTGGCGCGCCAGCTGCGCGGCATGGTCGGAAGACGCTGCGCTGTGCACCGCACTTTCCGACAGCTCGCGCAAGGCGCTGGCGCTTTGCTGCAGGTGGCTGGCCTGCTGTTCGGTGCGCACCGACAGGTCGGTGTTGCCCAGGGCGATCTCGCGCGACGCATCGGCCACACCGGTCGACACCTCGCCCACGGCGCTGAACGCCTGGCGCAGCTTGCCGGCAAACGCGTTGAAGCCCCGGGCGATCACGGTCAGCTCGTCGTTGCCGCGCACCGGCAGCTCGACCGAGAGGTCGGTGTCGCCGCTGGCCAGTGCATGCATGGTGTGGCCCAGCGTGCGCAAGGGCTTCATCAGCGATCGCACCAGCCAGATCATCAGCACGGCCCCGAGCGCGCAGGCCACCGCAGCCGCGAGCACCGCAGCCTGAATCTGCCGCCGGGCGGCCTCGGCGGCGACCGACTGCGGGTACGACAGCACCACGCTCCAGGGCGCGGTGCCGTCCAGCACGGTGATGGGCGACGCCACATGGGCCCAGCCCTGGCCGTCGTCCCAGCGATAGGGTTCGCCCTGGCGCACCTTCTCCAGCGCGGGCGCTGGCAGGTCGTCGGCCCGCTGGCCCAGGCGCTGCGCATCGCGGTGGGCCAGGTAGAGCCCGCCGTTGGACAGCAGTTGCACCCGCCCCCCGGGCACCGGCTCCAGCTGGCCCAGCCGTTCCGACAGGCCAGCGAGCGGCAGGTCGGCCCCCGCCGCCCCCACGAAGCGGCCACCCACCAGCAACGGCGCCACCATGGTGCTCATCAGCACGTCCTTGCCGCCCACCGTGTAGACATACGGCTCCAGAAGCGCGGGTTTGAGCGAGCGGCGCGGGGTGTCGTACCAGGCATTGGCGCCCGGTTTTTCGTAGTCCACCAGGGCCTCGACCGCGATCGGCCCGCCCGCGCGGTTCCAGTAGGCGATGTAGCGGCCGGTGGCGTCGTGGGCCGGCGCCTGGTTCACATGCTCGGCGTCCTGGCCGTCGAGCGCGTTCGGCTCCCAGATCGAATAGGTGCCGATGAAGTCGGGCCGCTGCTGCAACAGGTGCCGGGCCATGTCGTCGAGCTGGTCGCGCGACGGCGGGTGCCCGGCAGCGCGCTGCCCCTCCAGCAGGCTGGCGAAGGCCAGCACGGCCGAGAAGCTGCGCCCGAGTTCACCGCTCACCTGGCCGGCCGCGCCATTGGCCGCCTCCTGCGCCTGCGCGCTCGCGGCGGCGTGGGCCTGCCCGCTGGCATTGAGGCCGACCACCACGCTGGTGGCGCTGACGCAGGCGACACACAGCAGCACGGCCGCGGTGGCCAGTTTGCCGGTGAGCGACCAGGTTCCGGAGCGGGGTGTCGGGATTCGGGAGGAAGACGGCATGGCACCAGGCAAAACGCAAAAGATAGCCGTCTATCGGCCATTGCGCCCGACACTGAAGGCGGGAAAACCAGGGTGGCCCTCCGCTGACCGTCCCCGGCGGTAGCCGGGCTCAGGCGGCCAGTTGCTGCACCAGCCAGGCGTTGATGTCGCGGATCTGCTCCAGGCAGACCTCGTGCGCCATCGGGTAGGTGCGCCACGTCACGGCACAGCCCAGGGCGGTCAGCGCGTCGCGGGCCGCCTCCCCGCGCGGGAGCACCACGATGTCGTCGTCCGTGCCATGCGCCAGAAACACCGGCAGACCGCGGTGGGCTTCGCTGGCCTCGGCCGCGGTGGTATCTGGCAGCGGCAGGTAGCCCGAGAGCGCCACCAGGCCGGCCAGGCGCTCGGGTGCGCGCAGGCCCGTGAGCAGGCTCATGGCACAGCCCTGCGAAAAGCCCATCAGCACCACCCGGTGGGCCGGCACGCCCCGCGCCACTTCGCGGTGAATGAGTTGCTGCACGATGGCCTGCGACCCGCGCAGGCCGGCCTCGTCCTCCGGACGGGGCTGGGCCGGATCGGCCGGGGGCGGGTAGAGGTCGTACCAGGCGCGCATGCGGTAGCCGCCGTTGATGGTCACCGGCCGCTCCGGCGCGCTGGGCAGCACGAAGCGCACCGGCCCGACGGCGGACAGGTCCATGGCCTGGGCCACGGGCACGAAGTCGCGGCCATCGGCCCCCAGGCCGTGCAGCACGATCACACTGGCCACCGGCGCAGCGGCCGCGTCGGGGCCCGTCAGGAATTCAAGCAGATCGAGGGAGAAGGTGTCCGGATGCATGCCGCCGAGCATAGCGCCCTCATGGCACCACGGCGCCGCCCTGGAACCATTGCGCGAACAGCGCGCGTTCCTCGTCCGTCAGCCCCGTGGCGTTGTTCAACGGCATGAGTTTTTGCACCACGACCTGCTGGTAGATCATCTGGGCATGCTGCTTCACGGCATCGGCCGAGTCCAGGCGCACGCCCTTGCTCTGCAGCGCCTCGCCGTGGCACATGACACAGCGCTGCGCCACCACCGGCTGCAACTGGGCATAGGTCACCGCCGCCGGCGCCGCAGCGGCCGGGGCCACGGGCGCGGGCTTGAGCCAGACGATCAGACCCAGCAGCACGGCCACCCCCACCGCGGCGTATTTCCAGGGATGCGGGTTGCGGCCCAGCTTGTAGCCATGCCGCATGACGAAGAACTGGCGGATGGCCGCGCCCGCGAACATGATGGCGATCAGGATCAGCCAGTTCTGCGGATGCGCGTAGGTGAAGCTGTAGTGGTTGCTGAGCATCGCGAACAGCACCGGCAGCGTGAAGTAGGTGTTGTGCACGCTGCGCTGCTTGCCGCGGATGCCATGGATCGGGTCCACCGGGCGGCCGGCCTTCATGTCGGCCACCATGGTGCGCTGGCCCGGGATGATCCAGAAGAACACGTTGGCGCTCATGGACGTGGCGAGCATCGCGCCCATCAGCAGAAAGGCTGCGCGGCCGGCGAACATGTGGGTGGCGGCAACGGCGGCCACACAGACCAGCACCAGCACCAGGGCACCCACCTTGGCATCGCCATTTTTGGTCTGCCCCAGCGTGCGGCAGATGGTGTCGTAAGCGAGCCAGAACACCACCAGGAAGGCCAGCGCCGCAGCAATGGCGCCTGCGGGCGACCATGCCATGATGCGCGGGTCGATCAGGTAGACGCTGGGACTCCAGAGGTAGGAGACGAGGAACAGCGCAAAGCCCGACAGCCAGGTCGAATAACTTTCCCAGTAGAACCAGTGCAGGTGTTCGGGCAGCTTCGGCGGCGCGGCCTTGAACTTGACCGGGTGGTAGAAGCCGCCGCCATGCAGCGCCCAGAGTTCGCCGCTGACGCCGTCTTGCTTCAGCTGTTCGTCTTCGGGCGGCGTGAGGCTGCTGTCGAGAAAGACGAAGTAGAAGGAAGAACCGATCCAGGCGATGGCGACGATGACGTGCAGCCAGCGCAGCAGCAGATTGGCCCAGTCGAGCAGATAGGTTTCCATGGCACCTCAACACAAGGACGGCCGTGCCGTCAGGGTTTGCGACTCACCACCGCGGGCGCTCTGAGTCGGCTGAGGGCCGCGCTCGGAGCTGATATCGACCAGCCCCGGCTCCGCTGCGACCGGTCGCGAAGTGTATACACTTTTTGAAGACAAGCACCACAGGGTTGACCCCCGATGGATGAGTGGCCATCAAGCACGTGCCGTGCCAGCCGAGGCATTCACATCATCAGGGCGTTGACCAGATCGAGCTGCCGGCTGGCGCGCACCTGGCCCAGATCGAGACTGGCTTCCAGGCGCTGCAGGTGGTCCATCATGTTGGCCACCGCCAGCGACACGTTGCCGGACTCGCAGATGCGCAGGAACTGCTCGTGCTCGTCGGTGGAGCAGTGCGCGTCGTTGCTGCTCTGGTAGAGCATGGCGATCAGCGAGCTGCGCGCCACCAGTTCGGTGAGGATCTCGGTCAGAATGCGGTGCCCAGCGGCCTCGGCCAGCGCCACGTGGAAGTCGCCCAGCAGCTTCTCGCGCACGGCGCCGAGCGCCGGCCCCTTGAGCGCGGAGCGTTCCATGCGGATGTGCTGCCGCAGTTGTTCGAAGTCGGCCGGCCGGGCCCGGGCCACGAAGCGGCGCACGATCTCGGCCTCGATGAGGCGGCGCGCCGAAAACACCTCGCGCGCCTCTTCCACGCTGGGCTGGCACACGTAGGTACCTTTGTCGGGGATGGTTTCGACCAGCTTGTCCTTGGCCAGCATGAGCAGTGCCGCACGCACCTTGGTGCGGCTCACGCCATAGACCCGGCCCAGGGCTTCTTCGCGCAACCAGGTGCCGGGGGGAATGCGCTTTTCCACGATGGCGGCGGCCACGTCCTGCGCAATGCTCTCGACCGTGGGGCCGCGCTCGGTCGTGTCCAGCACATCCTCCGGCCCCACCTGGGGAGCCGGAGCACTCACCGGCGTGCTGCGTTTTCTGGGCATGCCGGGATTCTAGGCTCAGGCCCTCCGGCCGGCGCCCACCGGCGGCACCACCGTCTCATGGCCGTCGAGGAAGCGCCGGCACGGGGCCCAGTGGTTCATCAGCAGGTAATACACCACGCCCGCCGGCAGCAGGCTGGCGTACCAGCTGATGGCCGGGAACGACAGCGCCACCGCGGCGCCGGCCAGCGTGGCCAGCACGCCGGCCCAGTTGACGCCGCGGTACGGGCCGTTTTCGTCGTAGAGCTTCACCAGGTCGAGGCGACGGCCCCGCAGCACGTAATAGTCCACCACCAGCACCGCGAAGATCGGGCCGAGGAAGGCGGAATAGGTCTGCACGAACATCTGCAGGCCCGAGGCCGATTCGTCTTTCACCAGCACCCACGGAAAGGTGCAGAAAGCCAGCAGGCCCACCACCACCGCCGACTTGCGGAACGAAAGGCGGAACAGGTCCATCAGCACGTAGGCCGGTGGCACGACGTTGTTCAGCACATTGGTCGTGACCTGCGCAAAGGCGATGAACAGCAGCGTGGTGACCAGCAGCGGCGTGTTGTCGACCGCGTTGGAGAACACCTTGATCGGGTCGGCCGTGCCGGTGGCACCCGAAACCATCAGGCCGATCAGGCCCATGAACAGGGTGGCCGGCAGGATGCTCATCGAATAGATGGTGGTCAGCGGACCGGGCCGCACGTTCTTGTGCAGCTCGCGCGAGTAATCGCTCACATTGAGCATCATGGTGCTGTAGATGCCCAGGAACAGCATGGTGGCACCCCAGAACGGCAGGCCCCAGGTGCCTTCGATGTTGGTGATGCGCTCGTTGATGGCGCCGCCGAACTTGGTGATCACCGCGTAGAACATGTAGACCAGCGAGCCGATGATGAAGACGCTGCCCACGTTCTCCAGCCACTTGATGCCCTTGAAGCCGTAGACCGACAGCGCGATCTGCAACAGCTGGAAGATCACGAACCAGGCCACCAGGTTGTCCCAGCCGAGCAGCGTCGCCGACACCGCGTTCAGCGCGCCGGCGCCGATCCAGCTCTGGAAGCCGAACCACACCACGGCCGGCACCGCACGCACCAGACCGGGCAGCCGGGTGCCCGAAAAGCCGAATGCCGTGCGCGCCTGCACCATGAAAGGGATGCCGTACTTGTGACCCGCGGCGCCGTTGATGGCCAGGGCCACCCCGATGACGAAGCAGCCGATGGCGATCGCCACCACGGCCTGCAGCATGTTGAGCTGGCCAACCAGGCTGGAGCCCATGGCAAAGGTGCCGATGGACACGCAGCCGCCCAGCCAGGCCAGCAGGTAGGACCAGCGGTCCATGATCCGGGTTTCCTGCGGGGCCAGCGACTCTTCGCCGGCCGCCTTCTCTTGCGCTTCACTCATGGTGTGTCTCCTCGTTGGTAGGGAAGCAGGAATGCGCCGCTCAGGCGCTGAAGTGACTGAAACGGCCCGCAAAGGCCTTGGGGCGGGGGAAATCCAGGTCGCCGTGTTTGCTGGTGTGCAGGCCCAGGTGCACCAGGGATTCGGCCAGCTTGACCGCCGCGGTCACGCCTTCGACCACCGGCAGGCCCACGGCCCGTGAGATCTCTTCAGTGAGGTCGGCCATGCCGCCGCACCCCAGGACGATGGCGCCCACGCCGTCTTCGGCCTTGGCGCGCAGGCTCTCCTCGATGATCTTGCGCAGCGCGGCGTCGGGGTCGTGCTCCAGGTCCAGCACCGGAATCTCGGCCGCGCGCACACGACGGCACTGATGCTCGAAGCCGTACTGCGCCAGCAGGTGCTCGGCAATCACGCAGGTGCGTCCCAGCGTGGTGACGACGGAAAACCGGGTGGCGATCAGGGCCGCCATGTGGAAGGCCGCTTCGGCGATGCCGATCACGGGCGCCCGCGTCAGCTCGCGGGCCGACCACAGGCCCGGGTCGCCGAAACAGGCGATCACGTAGGCGTCCGTGCCCTCGCGCTCGCCGGCCAGCACCTCCTCGGCCACGCCCACAGCGGCCACGGCCTCGTCGAAATGGCTCTCGATCGACACCGGCCCGCTGGCCGGCTGGCTGGCCACGATCTCGGTGCCCGGCCCCGCCACGCGGCGCGCCGCCTGGGCGATGGTGTCCGTCATCGCCTGCGTCGTGTTCGGGTTGATCACGCGAAGCTTCATGGGTCTCCTTGTTTGGATTCAAATTTAGAACACATAGTTTGTATACAAAAATTGAATGCGACAAGACACCCTGCGCACAAAATGGCTGGGGTTTACCCGCAAACAGCGGGAACGGGGGATGACCGCGGGTGCGGTCGGCGGGTCAGGCGCGGTGTTGCAGCAGCAACTGGGCGACCACGGCCGCCGCGATCACTTCGGGCGCCTTGCCGGTGATGCCCGGCAACCCGATGGGGCAGGTGACGCGGTCCAGCTCGGCGTCGCCAAAGCCGCGGTCGCGCAGGCGGTTGCGAAAGCTCGCCCACTTCGTGCGGCTGCCGATCAGGCCCACGAACGGCAGATCGCCGCGCTCGCGCTGGCGCCGCAGGCAGGCCGCCACGACGTCGAGGTCTTCGGCGTGCGAGAAGCTCATGATGAGCACGAACGACCCTGGCACCACGTCGCGCAGCGCGTCCTGCACCGGATCGGCGTACTCCGTGACCACGGTGTCGGGCACATCGGCGGGAAACACCTCGTCGCGGCTGTCGATCCAGGTCACCGCGAACGGCAGCGGGGCCAGCGCCTGCACGATGGCGCGCCCGACATGGCCACCGCCGAACAGCGCCACCGGCTGCCAGGTCTGCCGCAGCCGCTGCGCCAGGTGCTCGACGTCGGCCGCCACCACCGGTTCAAAGCGCAAGGCCAGCCGCCCTCCGCAGCATTGGCCGAGACTGGGCCCGAGCGTGATGTGCTGCTCGACCGGTTCGGCCGCCGCCTGCCCCAGCAGACCACGCGCCCGGGCCAGGGCCTCCCATTCCAGCCGGCCGCCGCCGATGGTGCCCACCTCGCCCTGGGCGAACACCGCCATCCAGGTCCCCGGCTCCCGCGGCACCGAGCCCCGTGCATCGCTGATGGACACCAGGACGGCCGGCTCGTCGGCCAGGCGCTTCAGGAAAAGGCTCAGGAGAAAAGGCATGTGTGGCGCAGGTGCCGACGCAACTGTGTGAAATGGTAATTTCCGGGCTTCCGGTCGAGTATGGCGCGCACCGCTTCATCGGGTTTTCAGCAGAAGTGCATACACTGCATGGTGATCGGTGTATAGCCGCCGGTTTCCGGCCCCAGGGCCGGCCCTGACGCCAGAGGTTCCGCATGAGAGACAAACACATCATCCCAGGCTCGCACCAACCGGGTGCAACGGCTTCGTCCGACAGCCGCCAGCCCCGCTTTTTCGGCTGGGCCTGGCTCGGCACCGGCACGGCCGCCTTGCTGGCCGCCTGCGCCGCACCGGTGCCCGCGCCCGTTGCGAGCACGCCGGTACCGCCACCGGCTCCGGCTCCGGTCGCCCCGGCCGTGCAGCCCGAACCGCCCCCGGCCATCGTCTCCGAGGCCGCCACCCCGCGCGCCTACCGGCGCGATGGCGCACGCCACCTCTATTCGCTCAACGCCCACCGCATCTACAAGGGCAAGATGCCACCGCTGCTGCAAGGCGTGGGCACCATGCAGCTCGAACTCGACCACCGCGGCCGCATCGTGGCCCTGAACTGGATGCGGCCGCCCAGCCACCCCGGCGCCCGGGCCGAAATCGAGCGCACCGTGCGGGCCGCCGCGCCCTTCCCCGCCCCCATCCGCATGGGCCGGGTCACCTACACCGAAACCTGGCTCTGGGACAAGAGCGGGCAGTTCCAGCTCGACACCCTGACCGAAGGTCAGCGGAGCCGCTAACCCCCGCGCCGCCCACGGCGGCGGCGGCGCCCCAGGGGGCGATGCGAGTGGCCCGGCACCATCGGGTCCCCCGCCCCCCATGCAGGTATGGCACGCCGGATCTCTTGCCGGCGCACGTGCCCCGTCCCAAGGCCTCATAGAACGGGTTTCGCCCGGCCGCCGAGAGGCCGTCTCCCACGCAGCAAGCGGGAAGCGTCGTCGGGTTCGCAGGGCCAGTCAACTGCCTCGGTACGTGCTGTAGCTCCAGGGGCTCACCAGCAGCGGCACGTGGTAGTGCTGGTCGGTATGGGCCACCCCGAAATCCAGGGCCACGCGGTGGAGGAAATTCGGCTCGGGCAGGACCACACCTTTCGCAGCGAAATAGCCCTTCACGTCGAACACCAGCCGGTAGGTTCCCACCTTCAGGCTGGCGTTGTCGTACAGCGGGCCGTCCGGATTGCGGCCATCGCTGTTGAGCTCGAAGCGCTTGACCAGTGTGGCCCGATCACCCTCGGTGGTGTAGAGCTCGACGGCCATGCCGGCTGCGGGGCAGCCGTGCATGGTGTCCAGAACGTGGGTACTCAGGCCCATGGCGATTCCTTTTCGGGAGGGTTGGTTTCAGTCGACCAAAAGTGTATACACTTTTTGTTTTTCTGGATATCATGACCGCACCATGGAACACTCCAGCACGCATCACATCGTGGCGTCACTCACCCGCGCGATCGTGGAACACCGTCTGCACCCGGGCACCAAACTGGCCGAGCAGAAGCTGGCCGACCACTTCGGCGTTTCGCGCACCCTGGTCAGGCAAGCTTTGTTCCAGCTTTCCCAGAACCGGCTGATCCGCCTGGAGCCGGCGCGCGGCGCCTTCGTGGCGTCTCCTTCGGTGGACGAAGCCAAGCAGGTGTTTGCCGTGCGCCGCATGCTGGAAATCGAGATGACCCGCGCTTTTGTGCAGCAGGTCACCCCCAGCAAGATCAAGGCCCTGCGCGAACACGTGGCGCAGGAGCGGCAGGCAGTGGACAACCAGGACGTGCCGGGCCGCACCGAACTCCTGGGCGATTTCCACGTGCGCATGGCCGAACTCATGGGCAACCAGGTGCTGGCCGAACTGCTGCGCGAGCTGATCTCGCGCTGTGCGCTGATCACGCTGATGTACCAGAGCACCAACGCCGCCGAACATTCCAACGAGGAACACGCCGAAATCGTCAAGGCCCTGGCGGCCAAGGACGCCGACCTGGCCGTGCGCCTGATGAACGACCACCTGCAGCACGTGGAGGAAGGCCTGACCTTCGACCGCAAGCTGCCCACCAACGACCTGTCCCTGGCCCTTTCTTCCTGAGCACCCGCATGATCTACGACAGCACCGCCCCCTACCCGCGCGACCTCATCGGCTACGGCCGCGACGTGCCCCACGCCCGCTGGCCCGGAGCGGCCCGGGTGGCCGTCCAGTTCGTGCTGAACTACGAAGAAGGCGGCGAAAACTGCGTGCTGCACGGCGACAAGGCGAGCGAACAGTTCCTGTCGGAAATGTTCAACCCGGCCGCCTTCGAGGCCCGCCACATCAGCATGGAAGGCATCTACGAATACGGCTCGCGCGCGGGGGTCTGGCGCATCCTGCGCGAGTTCGAGAAGCGGGGCCTGCCGCTGACCGTGTTCGGCGTGTCGACCGCCCTGCAGAGGCACCCCGAGCTGACCGCGGCCTTCCAGGAACTGGGCCACGACATCGCCTGCCACGGCCTGAAGTGGATCCACTACCAGAACATCGACGAGGCCACCGAACGCGCCCACATGGCCGAGGCGATGCAGATCCTCCAGGACCTGACGGGTGAACGCCCGCTGGGCTGGTACACCGGCCGCGACAGCCCCAACACGCGCCGGCTGGTGGCGGACTACGGCGGCTTCGAATACGACAGCGACTACTACGGCGAAGACCTGCCGTTCTGGATGAAGGTGCGCAAGACCGACGGCAGCGACGCGCACCAGCTCATCGTGCCCTACACCCTGGACTGCAACGACATGCGCTTCGCGCTGCCGCAGGGCTATTCGCACGCCGATCCGTTCTTCCAGTACATGAAGGACACCTTCGACGCGCTCTACGCCGAAGGCGATCCGAACGGCCTGGACCGCCCCAAAATGATGAGCATCGGCATGCACTGCCGCCTGCTCGGCCGCCCCGGCCGCATCACCTCGCTGCAGCGCTTCCTGGACCACATCCAGTCGCACGACCAGGTCTGGGTGGCGCGCAGGGTGGACATCGCGCGGCACTGGAAAGCCACGCACCCGCTGGCCCTGGCCTGACACCCCGCCCGAGGTTGACCCCATGCCCCTGACCCTGGACCAACTCAACGCCGCGCCCCTGCCCGAGGCGCTGCAGATGCTCGACGGCCTGTACGAGCACTCGCCCTGGATCGCCGAGCGCGCTCTCGCCCAGCGACCCTTCGCCTCGCTGGCGCAGCTCAAGCACGCGATGACGCGCGTGCTCGACGAAGCCGGCGTGGCACCCCAACTGGCGCTGATCCGCGCCCACCCGGAACTGGCCGGCAAGGCGATGGTGAGCAAATCGCTGACGGCCGAATCGACCAACGAGCAGACCAAGGCCGGCCTGACGAACTGCACGCCCGAGGAATTCGCGCGCATCCAGCAGCTCAACGCCGACTACAACGCGCGCTTCGGCTTTCCCTTCATCCTCGCGGTGCGCGGCGCACGGGGCACGGGCCTCACCAAGGCGCAGATCATCGAGGCCTTCGAACGCCGCGTGCACGGCCACCCGGACTTCGAGCGGCAGGAGTGCCTGCGCAACATCCACCGCATCGCCGAGATCCGGCTCAACGACAAGTTCGGCTTCGAGCCGGTCGACGGCCAACGGGTGTGGGACTGGCAAGAGACCCTGGCCCAGCACAGCGACCCGGGCTATGCCGAGAAGGGCCAGCTCACCGTCACCTACCTCACCGACGCGCACCGCGCCTGCGCCCAGCGCATCAGCCACTGGATGAAGGACTGCGGCTTCGACGAGATCGAGATCGATGCGGTGGGCAACGTGGTGGGCCGCTACCACCCCGCCACGCCCGGTGGGAAATACCTGCTGACCGGATCGCATTACGACACTGTGCGCAACGGCGGCAAGTACGACGGGCGTCTGGGCATCTTCGTGCCCATGGCCTGCGTGCAGAAGCTGCACGCGGCCGGGAAACGCCTGCCCTTCGGCATCGAGGTGGTGGGATTCGCCGAAGAAGAAGGCCAGCGCTACAAAGCGACCTTCCTCGGCTCGGGCGCGCTCACCGGCCACTTCGACCCCACCTGGCTCGACCAGAAAGATGCCGACGGCATCACCATGCGCGAAGCCATGCAGCACGCCGGCCTGTGCATCGACGACATCCCCAAACTGCAGCGCGATCCGGCGCAGTACCTGGGCTTCATCGAGGTGCACATCGAGCAGGGCCCGGTGCTCAACGAACTGAACCTGCCGCTGGGCATCGTCACCAGCATCAACGGCAGCGTGCGCTACGTGGGCGAAGTCATCGGCATGGCCAGCCACGCCGGCACCACGCCCATGGATCGCCGCCGCGACGCCGCCGCCGCAGTGGCGGAGCTGATCCTCTTTGCCGAGCAGCGCGCCGCGCAGGACGGCGATTCGGTCGCCACCGTGGGCATGCTGCAGGTGCCCAACGGCTCCATCAACGTGGTGCCCGGCGCCTGCAAGTTCAGCCTGGACATGCGCGCGCCCACCAATGCGCAACGCGACGCCCTCGCCCAGGACGTGCTGGCCAAGCTGGCCGAAATCTGCGAGCGCCGGGGGGTGCGCCACACGCTGGAAGAGACCATGCACGCGGCCGCCGCGCCCAGCGCCCCGGCATGGCAGGCGCGCTGGGAAGCCGCCTGCACCGCGCTGGGTGTGCCGCTGTTCCGCATGCCCAGCGGTGCCGGGCACGACGCCATGAAGCTGCACGAAATCATGCCGCAGGCCATGCTGTTCGTGCGCGGCGAAAACAGCGGCATCAGCCACAACCCGCTCGAATCCAGCACCGCCGACGACATGGACCTGGCCGTCAAGGCCTTCGACCACGTGCTGCAACAACTGACCACCGAATTCCACTGAAAGCCCCCATGACCACCGCCCAACAGCAACTCGACGCCTGGATCGACGCCCACTTCGACGAAGAGGTGCAGTTCCTGCAGGAACTCATCCGCGTGCCCACCGACACGCCGCCCGGCAACAACGCGCCGCACGCCGAGCGCACGGCCGAACTGCTGGCCGGCATGGGCCTGACGGCCGAGAAGCACGCCGTGCCGGACGCCGAGGTCAAGGCCGCCGGCCTGGAGACCATCACCAACCTGATCGTGCGCCGCCGCTATGGCGACGGTGGCCAGACCATTGCGCTCAACGCCCACGGTGACGTGGTGCCGCCTGGCGAGGGCTGGACGCACGACCCCTACGGCGGCGAAATCGCGGACGGCAAGATCTACGGCCGCGCAGCGGCGGTGAGCAAGTGCGACATCGCCAACTTCACCTACGCCATCCGCGCACTGGAATCGCTGGGTCTGCCGCTCAAGGGGAACGTCGAACTGCACGTGACCTACGACGAGGAATACGGCGGCGAGGTCGGCCCTGGCTGGCTGCTGGACAAGGGGCTGACCAAGCCCGACCTGATGATCGCCGCCGGTTTCAGCTACCAGGTGGTCGTGGCCCACAACGGCTGCCTGCAGCTCGAAGTGACGGTGCACGGCGACATGGCCCACGCGGCGATTCCCGACAGCGGCACCGACGCGCTGCAGGGTGCCACGCACATCCTCAACGCGCTGTATGCCCTCAACGCCGACTACCTGAAGGTCACCTCGAACGTCGAAGGCATCACCCACCCCTATCTGAACGTGGGCCTGATCCAGGGCGGCACCAACACCAACGTGATCCCCGGCAAGGTGGTGCTCAAACTCGACCGCCGCATGATCCCCGAGGAAGACCCGGCCGAGGTGGAGGCCGCCATCCGCCGCACCATCGATCAGGCCGTGGCGAGCTACCACCCGCCGCGCGGTGGCAAAGGCCTGAAGGTTGAGGTCAAGCGCATGCTGCTGTGCCGGGCCATGAAGCCGCTGGCGGGCAACGCCCCGCTGGTGCAGGCCATCCAGCGACACGGCGAGGAACTGTTCGGCGAACCCATCCCCGCCGTCGGCACCCCGCTCTACACCGACGTGCGCCTGTACGTGGAGCGCGGTATTCCGGGTGTGATCTACGGCGCCGGCCCGCGCACGGTGCGCGAATCGAACGCCAAGCGCGCCGACGAAAACCTGGTGCTGGACGACCTGCGCCGCGCCACCAAGGTCATCGCGCGCACCCTGTTCGACCTGTTGAAAGCCGCATAAGCGCTGCCCGCCGACCGTGCCACAATGACCGCCCGCCCCTCACGGGCGGACCGGACTTTGCCTCGCCCTGGAGACACCATGACCCCCGCTGAACAAGCCCTGCGCGACGCCGCGCTCGAATACCACCGCGCTCCCAACAAGGGCAAGATCGCCGTCGTTCCGACCAAGCCGCTGTCCAACCAGCGCGACCTGTCGCTGGCCTATTCGCCGGGCGTGGCCTTTCCCTGCCTGGCCATCCAGGCCGACCCCAGCCTGGCCGCCGAGTACACCAGCCGCGGCAACCTGGTGGGCGTGATCACCAACGGCACCGCCGTGCTGGGTCTCGGTGACATCGGCCCGCTGGCCGGCAAGCCGGTGATGGAAGGCAAAGGCTGCCTGTTCAAGAAGTTCGCCGGCATCGACGTGTTCGACATCGAGCTGGCCGAGCGCGACCCCGACAAGCTGGTCGACATCATCGCCGCGCTCGAACCCACGCTGGGCGGCGTCAACCTGGAAGACATCAAGGCGCCCGAGTGCTTCTACATCGAGAAGCAGTTGCGCGAGCGCATGAAGATCCCCGTCTTCCACGACGACCAGCACGGCACCGCCATCATCTCCAGCGCCGCGCTGATCAACGGGCTGGAACTGGTCAAGAAGGACATCGGCGCGGTCAAGGTTGCCGTCAGCGGCGCCGGCGCGGCAGCGATCGCCTGCCTGGACCTGATGGTCAACCTGGGCGTGAACATCGAAAACATCCTCGTCTGCGACTCCAAGGGCGTGATCCAGACCGAGCGCGAAGACGCCAAGGCCGGCAAGCTCGACGCGTCCAAGCGCCGCTACTGCCGCGCCACCGACGCCCGCAGTCTGGCCGACGCCATGAACGGTGCCGACGTGTTCCTGGGCTGTTCGGCCGCCGGCGTGGTGGACGCCGAGATGGTCAAGAGCATGGGCAGCCAGCCGATCATCCTCGCGCTGGCCAACCCCGAACCCGAGATCCGCCCCGAAGTGGCCAAGGCTGCGCGGCCGGACTGCATCATCGCCACCGGCCGTTCGGACTACCCGAACCAGGTCAACAACGTCCTCTGTTTCCCCTACATCTTCCGCGGCGCGCTCGACTGTGGCGCGACCAAGATCACGGAGGAAATGAAGATGGCCTGCGTGCGCGAGATCGCCGACATGGCCAAGACCGAGATCAGCGACGAAGTGGCCGCCGCCTACGCCGGCCAGGAACTGAATTTCGGCCCGGAATACATCATTCCCAAGCCCTTCGACTCGCGCCTGATCCTCAAGATCGCGCCGGCCGTCGCGCAAGCCGCGGCCGACTCGGGCGTGGCCACGCGCCCCATCACCGACATGGCCGCCTACCGCGAGAGCCTGGGCCGCTTCGTGACCCAGACCGGCATCCTGATGCGGCCCATCTTCAATGCCGCCAAGGCCGTCGCCGCCGACAAGAAGCGCGTGGCCTACGCCGACGGTGAAGACGAACGTGCGCTGCGCGCGGCCCAGATGGCGATCGACGACGGCATCGCCTCGCCGATCCTGATCGGGCGCCCGGCCGTGATCGAGGCCCGCATCGAAAAGGCCGGCCTGCGCATGCGCCTGGGGGTGGACGTGGCCAACGTCAACCCGGAAGACGACCCGCGCTTCCGCCAGTACTGGGAGCACTACCACCGCCTCATGGCGCGCAACGGCGCCACACCCGAAGTCTCCAAGGCGGCCGTGCGCCGCTCCAACACCATCATCGGTTCGCTGATGCTGGCGTTGGGGGACGCCGACGCCCTGATCTGCGGGCTGGTGGGCAGCTACACCACCCACCTGGAGCGCATCGACAGCGTGCTGGGCAAGCAGCCCGGCGTGAACAACTACGCCGCCGTCAACGCGCTGATGACCGATCGCGGCCCCCTCTTCATCACCGACACCTACGTCAACGAAGACCCCAACGCCGAGCAACTGGCCGAGATTGCCTTCATGGCCGCCCAACAGGTGCAGCGCTTCGGCCTGGTGCCCAAGGTCGCCTTCCTCTCGCATTCGAGCTTTGGTTCGTCCAAGCGCGCGTCTGCCAAGAAGATGCGCCAGGCACGCGACCTGTTCGTGGCCCGCCACCCCGGTATCGAGTGCGATGGCGAACTGCACGGCGACGCCGCGCTGCAGCCGGCCATCCGCCAGGCCTATCTGGGCGACTCGACGCTGAATGGCCCGGCCAACCTGCTGATCTGCCCCAACCTGGATGCCGCCAACATCCTCTACAACGTGCTCAAGGAAACCAGCAGCGGTGGCGTGACCATCGGCCCGGTGCTGATGGGCGTGGCACGCACCGCCTACATCCTCACTCCGGCCGCCACCGTTCGGCGGGTGCTCAACATGACCGCCATGGCCGCCGCCAGCGCGGTCTGAGCCCACTCATCAGGGCATGGGAAAACCCCTCGTCGTCCGGCACAAGGGCCGGGCCGGCAACCGGCTCTTTCAGTACTTCTTCTGTGCAGAGCTGGCCCGGCGCGCCGGAACCCACACCGTCCGGGGGGTGCACATTCCCGATCTCGACCTCGAAACGCCCCCCGCGCCGGACCACGACACCGGTTTCCTGCACATCGAAGGCAAGCATCTTTTCGATGTGCCGGCTTTGGTGGCGGCCCTGCGCGACGGCGCCTACGCGGGGGCCACGTTCCGGGGCTTTGCCATGCGGCAGGCCTACTACGACCGCGCGTTCTGCCAGCGCCTGCTTCCGCTGCGCCCCGGCGCCAGCGAGTGGGGGTTCGGCCCCGAGTTCCTGACGATCAACATCCGGGCCGGCGATGTCTTCAGCGGTGCAAGCGCGGGACTCATGGCCGGCGGCTACGGCGGGCCCTATGGGGCCGAACATCTCTACCCCGGTATTCATCCGGACTACCGCCCACTGCCACTCGGTTACTACGAAACCCTGACCCGAGACACCGGTCTGAAACCGGCGTTCGTGGGAGAGCTGTCCAGCCACCCGGCCTACGAAGCCGCCCTCAGGCGCCGCTTCCCCCAGGCCGTGTTTGCCCGCACCCGTTCGCCCAAGGAAGACTTCCTCACGCTCCTCGGTTCGTCGAACATCGCGCTGGCGATCAGCTCGTTTTCCTGGATCGCGGCCTGGCTGTCCGAAGCCCGGACCATCCACATCCCGGTGGCCGGCATGTTCGACCCCCACCAACGGCCCGACATCGACCTGCTGCCCCCGGATTCGGACACGCGCTACATCCGGCACACCATGCCCCGGCTCCAGTGGCAAGGCACCACCGAACAGATTGCCGAGCTTTTCGCCTGAGAACAACAGGGTGAGCAGGCCCTAACAGGCTGTTGAAATTCAGCGTTTTCGAGTGAAAGCACTACCTTCCGATCAGCGTCTGCGGCAGATGACTTGTTTGGTTGGCACTTGAAGCAGCCTTGCAGTGCGAGCAATCGCTCGCCAAGGCTGTCTGTT
>NZ_BSPB01000052.1:0-26053 GCF_030160815.1 Hydrogenophaga electricum
GTTCATCCGGGGGGATTCCTCTGAGAGTTCTGAAGCGTCGTAACTCCAGTCTCCCAGACCCTTCCGGGTGAACAACCTATTGAGACATCACAGCTAGAACACGCCCATGCCCACCGCCCCCCACAGCGCCACCAGCGCGCCGTTGCTCAGCACAAAAGCGGCGAAGCGGTGCATCACGTGGTTGTAGGTGATGTGGATCAGGCTGTGCACGATGCGCAGTGCCACATAGGCCCAGGCCAGCGGCACCACCAACGGCGCCACGGGCACGGCGACGAACGCGATCAGGCAGGCCACGTAGAACAGCACCGGCAGTTCCAGCAGGTTCATGTAGTTGCGGTTCGGCAGACAGACGGCCGGCGGCACGTTGGGCGCCTCGCCCTGCGTGTACACGGACGGCGGCAAACCCGCCGTGAGCCGGCGCACCGCCACCAGCAACAGCACCACCACGGTCCAGCCGGCCAGAACGAACACCGGGACGAGGACGGCCGTATCGCGCATGGTCATCAAAAAACTCCTGCAAAAACGCTGCGGCGCAGCCTATCACCGGCCCACGGGGGCGGCCGTGCGCCCCACTACAATCGCGCCCTTTTTGCCCCGTCCGCGCGCGCCATGAACCAGCCCACCCCGAACATCGTCGTCAACGAAGAACTCAAGGCCTACATCGAACCGCTGACCCCTGACGAACACGCCGCGCTGGAGCGCAGCCTGCTGGCCGAAGGCTGCCGCGACGCGCTGGTGCTCTGGGGCGACGTGCTGGTGGACGGGCACAACCGCTACGGCATCTGCCAGCAACACGGCATCCCCTTCCGTACCGTGCAGCACCCGCACTTCCGTTCGATGGAAGACGTGCACCTGTGGATGATCGACCAGCACCTGGGTCGCCGCAGCGTGTCCGACTACCAGCGCGGCGTGCTGGCGCTGCGCAAACGCGAGATCGTGGCCGAACGCCGGGCGCGCGCCCAGGCCGCCGCGGCCGAGCGCCGCGACACCGACGACGCAGGCACCGCGCCCGACGACGAAGCCACCCAGACGCAGGCGGCCCAGGCCGCGGTGCTGGAACCCAAACCCCTGCAAAGCCGCGAAGACATCGCCCGCGCCGCCCGCCTGAGCAGCAGCCAGGTCGGCATGATCGAAAAGATCCAGAAACAGGCCGCGCCCGAAGTGGTGGCCGCCGTCAAGGCCGGCGACATCTCACTGAACGCGGCCGCCGTCGTCGCCACCCTGCCGGTGGAAGAACAGCAGGCCGCCGCCCAGGCCGGCAAGGACGAACTCAAACAGGTGGCCAAGCGCGTGCGCGAATCGCGCCGCAAACCCAAGGCCGAAGAAGCCACCGGCCAGACCGCCCCCGCCGTGGCCGACGGCGCCACCGACACGGGCGACAACCCTGAAATACAGGCCCTGCGCCAGCGCGTGACGCAACTGGAGAGTGAAAACGCCGAACTGCGTCAGCAGGTGCAGATGCTGAGTGCGCAGTTGGTTTGAGGCGGTGATATGACGACCTGTTCCTGCTGACGCCCAGGTTAACTGGCGCCGGAGCGCGAAGCGCGGAGGACGCCAACACTGGCCATGAAAATGCCAAGGGCATGGTCAGTGTTTGCCTCCGCGTTGAACCGACTGTTAGACCAAGGCCGTTGCATGATTGGATTTTTACTCTGCCGGGTCGAAGGTGTCTTCATCGTAGTAGTTGATAACTGTGTAGACCTTTGGAACGCCTTGAACAGTTTGGACCTTCACATCAACGATGTATGCAAGTTCATTCCACGGCTTGTTGAACCGAGGATCGCCAGCCATCAGCGCCTTCTTGACGGCATTGTTCTCAAAGATGACCTTTACGGGAGACTTTGAAATGCTCTCGATTACTGCTTTGTTACCTGTCTGAGATGTGTCATCGAACTTGGTTTGATACCAAGTCATAACTCGTTTTCGCTGCGTGTGACCGTCGGGCTCGTCTAAGAGCCCGATCTCGCGGCGAATCGCGTTCTGTGCAGCGTTCGCTTGCTCCGAGTTGATGAAAAACTGATTGACGACTTGCCCACCGCTAGAAACGGTGAAGTTCAGTTGGGAGCCGTGATCCTTGGCCACGGGTTCAAGGATGTTGCTCCATTGCCGAAGATCCTGCTTTGTGACGTCCTTTGGTGGCCTTTCGAGCTTACCGTTCAACCATTCGATTACGGACTTGGCATAGCCGATCCATTCAATGATGGAACCACCTTGCCAAAGAAGCGGGACAACTGGAATTGCTTGTGCAACAAGCTCAACAATGATGGATCCCGACCGAACCTCTTTGATGAAGAGTTCACTCCCCGCTTGATGCTGCTCCGTCGTTTCATTTTCGATGAAGCGCTCAAACTGCTGACCAACGCCCAGCAAGGCCATTGTTAGATCGATCAGAACCACCGGCTTTGTGTTGTTGATCGTTATTTTCAGCTTGTCGTTAAAATCAAGTTCAAGAATGTTACTTGTTGCCATTTTTTCCCTGCTCGTGTACTTGTTAGTGATAGGTCTACCGTTGAAGTTCAGCGGATGCCGAAGGCGGTCTGCCGGAAAATCGGGTTAAGCGGCAAATACACCTCATGCGATTCCCTTCCAACCCCTCTTCTTCGCTTCTGAAAGAATTTTAACTAGCAAGTTGGCAGGAACCATTAACGCATATTGACCAAAAACCCATTTGCCACGCCTGGACTCCTTTACGCCCAGCATGTAATAGCAGAGCCGGTATTCGATACGATTCCCAGGCGTATGCGAGAGCTGCTGGAAGTAGATCAATTTTCCCGTGCCCTGCTCAACCACGATTTCGTCAATGATCGTAAACGTAACCGGCTTGTCGTGTATGGATTTTATTTCTCGGACTTTCCCGATGTTATTCGGGTGCGGCGGTTGTGTAGTTTCTTCTGTCATGCGCATTCCCCTCTTCGGCGTGGACGCCCAACGTTGGAGGCCAACGGCACGTAGCATGCCGCGCAGCGGCAACCTGCTGCTGCGTGTCCGCGTGGGCCGACCAGTTAAACCGTAGCCTCATTTCGCCCCACCGTTCTTTTGCTTCGCCGCTTCCTGCGCGAGTTCTGCTGACGACGGAGTTGCCAGCACCTTTCCGGGCGGACTAGGGTTGGATACCTCGACGAACTCAAAAGTCACTCTGTCACCGACTTTCAATTCAAGCCCGTTCGCCCAAGTGAGCTGTCGAGGCTGCGGCCCGTCGAGTGTCAAGCCCATGACGTTAAACATGATGCCGGACGTATCGATGACGCGATTCGGACCCGTGGCACAGAACACCACTTGGCCCGACAGCATAGAAAGGCCTGGCGCACCGGCGACCGCGACTAACTCGCCATTGACCTCGATTCGAAGCGCTGGAACTTTCATGAGGTTTAACGTTTTAGGTGAGGGGCAGCCGGCTTGCCGGCTGTCCCAGCGACCGAAGGGAGCGCCTTGACCGGAAGGTTAGCCACCATTTTGAATCGGGATAGTTCTTTCACGATTCAGAACCCAAGCAATTGCAGCAGACCAACCAGAGCGACGCCAGTACCCCAAAGGATGAAAGTAGTTGGGCGAATGCTGATCTTTGTTCGTGTGCCTAGGGAAATAATGCGGACTACATTTTTTTGAGTGGCTGCGGCAGCAGCACTTCGCGCGCCGACAATGGCACCGAGGCCAACCATAACGAGCAAGCCACCGATTAACCTAGACGGAGCTCCGGTGAACAAGAAAAGCAGGACTCCTGCAGCGAAAGAGCCGAGGATTCCGACAAGTAGCAGCAGATTCAATTGCTCGCGCATATGGTGGCTAACGATATAGCTCAGTGGGCAGCAAAGCCGTCCGCTGGGGCGAATTGTTAGGCAGATTTTTTCCAGTGAGGATAATTTGGAGTATGAAACTTTCCGAACATCTTTGTCTTTCCGATTCTCTGCAATCGCGATTTTGCAAGTGCATACTGAATATTGTAATTTCTCGGCCAATCATCCAGTACCTTGACGACGGAACTGTCTCTAAAAATTCTATGCCTGTCATCATAGAAATGTTGATGCGCCAAATAATTTCTTATCTTTATAAGAATCTTAATAAATCCGGTCACTTCTGCAGATTTTAACTTCGAGCCTTTGCAGATTTCCCCAAGAATTTCTACTTTTCTCGATAGAGATAATTTATCGCCAATTAGATAATAGAACTGCATCGACCTTTCGTCAATTCCAAAGTACATCGACAAAAGTATAGAGATCTGAAAATCAATAGATGCGGTGTCTCGGATAATTCTTCCCCTCACAACGTCGTTTTCTGCGGCGACCCCTTTAGAATTTTTGTGATATCGCTGAGACATTTTTGCGCCTAACTTTGATTTAAACGGCAAAACACCGGATACCCACAACCCCTGCCGTTAAACAAAGTCGCAGGCATCTTCAAAATTTGTTTGTAATCAATCCTGTCGCACCTCACACTGGATGCATGAACAGGCATAACAGATCCGACAAACCCGCCTGGATCCCTCCCAGGTCCGCCCGGCTGCTGGATCAGGTGCGCGAACGGATCCGCTACCTGCACTACAGCCTACAGACCGAAAAGGTTTACGTCCACTGGGCCAAAACGCTTGTGTTGTGGGCAGCCCGCAGCAGAGTGGCGGCTTTCGCGCAAACGCAGGCCAGCGGCACGGCCTGCCCGCTGGATGCGCTGATGGACGGAGCCTCTTCGTAAAAGGCTCCGCACCGGAGCCCATCAACCCGCCGGCTTCTCCACCCGCCCGTCCGGGTACTGCGCAAAGCGCTCCGCTTTTCCGTGCGTGTGCGAATGGCTGGGCCAGGGCCAGCCGCCGAACTGGGTGCGCTGGTAGTCGTGGACGGCCTGCACCAGTTCGGCCTGGGTGTTCATGACGAACGGGCCGTGCTGGGCCACAGGTTCGGCGATGGGTTTGCCTTGCAGCACCAGCACTTCCACCCAGGCGTCGCTGGGGTTGTGCAGCGGCGCGGTCTGGTTGGCGCGCACTTCGACCATCACGCGCTGGTCGAAGTGGTGCTCGCCCACCACCAGCGCGTTGCCGGTGGTCAGGTAGACGGCGCGTCGGGCCTGGGGCGTGGCGGCAGGCAGTGTGAGGCTGGCGCCGGGGGCGAGCCGCACGATCCAGATCGCCACGTCGGCCTCGGGTTCGGCCGCCCACGAATCGCCGGGCGGCGGCAGGGCTTTGACCACTGCGCTGCCGTCCACGGGCGCAAAGTCGCCCGCCACCACTTCCACCTCGGCGCGGCGGCCGGCGGCGTCGGTGCTGGCCCAGTGCGGGATCTGGTCGGCCCAGAAGATGGTGAAGTCGGCCGGCACCATCTTCTTTCTGGCGGGCAGGTTCAGCCAGAGCTGGAACAGGTCGAGCGTGTTGGGCTGGTCCTGGTGCACCAGCGGGAACATTTCGGCGTGCTGCACACCCCGGCCGGTGGTGAGCCATTGCACGTCGCCCTGGCCGTAGCGCGCGGTGGCGCCGAGCGAGTCGGCATGGTCGACCAGCCCTTTGCGCACGATGGTCACGGTTTCAAAGCCGCGGTGCGGGTGCGTGGGAAAGCCCGGCACGGCTTCGCCGTGGTACATGCTCCAGCCGTCCTGGCCGCTGAAGTCCATGCCGATCTCGCGCCCGCGCAGCAGGGCCGGATCGACACCCAGTTGGGCGTTGCCAGCGGGGTAATGGTCCTGGTGGTAGGCGCCGAAGATGAAGGGGTCGATGCCGGGCATCGGGCCTTGCAGGGCTTGGGCCCCCACGATCAAGGGGTCTCGGGACATGGCGGTTCTTTCGTGGGTTTGGAAGGGGTGAGCCCTGAAGATAGGGGCGCACGCAGCGTGCTCAAGCCATGGCCCTGCGCGGCGTGGGGGTGTCGGCCCACGCCGCTGCCGTCGCTCAGCCCGAGATCATGTCCTTGATCTTCAGGCCGTACCAGCGCAGGTCTTCGTCCCAGAGTTCGGCGCGGCGTTCGTGGTCGTCCACCTGGGTCTGCACCAGCACGCCGTCGGCGCCCTTGGCGTAGTCGAACTGCACGCTGATGGCTTCGCGCGGTTCGGTGTTGACCAGCATGTAGCAAAGGTTGTCGATCAGCTCGGGCTCCAGCGCCTGGCCTTTGGCCTGGCGGCCGATGAAGCGCGCCACGCTCGCGCCCATGCGGTTGGCCACGTGGCCGCTCTTGGGGTAATGGCCGAACTGGGGCGACACCGCACCCACGCTGTCGCCGATGACGAAGGTCTGCGGGTCGTCGGGCAGGTTGTAGAACTCGGGATGCACGGCGGCCCAGTTGTTGGGCTTGCCCTCGGCGGTCTTGCCGATGGCGCCGAGCTTCCACACCAGATCGGCGGCCTGGTGGTGGCCCATGAAGATGGCGTCGTCAAAGGCCACGTCGCCCGCTGCGGTCTTGACCACGCGCTTGAACGGGTCCAGCTCCTTGACCCCGGCGTTGGGCACGTGGGTGATGATGTCGGGGTACAGCTCTTCGAAGGCTTTGCGGTAGCCCAGACCGATGGGCGCGATGCGCGGCTTCGGGTCGAGGATGAGCAGCTTGGCCGGGATCTTGTTGCGCTTGAAGTGCGCGGCGATCATGCAGGCGCGCTCGTAGGGCGACGGCGGGCAGCGGTGCGGCGGGGGCGGCAGCGTCATGACGAAGGTGCCGCCCTTGAAGGCCTGGATCTTCTGCTTGAGCGCGATGTGTTCGGCGCTGGGCACGTAGGCGCTGGCGTAGTTCGCGCGGGTGTGGTCGATGGCCTTGCGGTCATTGCCGAACCAGGGTTCGTAGGCCACGCGGATGCCGGCGGCCACCACCAGCCAGTCGTAATCCAGATAGCCCTGCGCGGTGTGCACGCGGCGCTGGCTGCGGTCGATTTCGGTCACTTCGGTCTGCACGTAGGTGTAGCCGAAGCGCTGTGCGGCGCCGGTGTAGGAATGCACCAGGGTGCTGGTGTCCACGATGTCGATGAGCCACTTGTTGCTCAGCGGGCAGGACCAGAACAGCGGGTTGCGTTCGAGCAGCACCACCTCCAGATCGGGCGCGGTGTCGCGCAGGTGGCGTGCGGTGGTCAGTCCGCCCCAGCCGCCGCCCAGGATCACCACACGGCGTTTGCCGCCCTTGGGCATCAGCGCGCTACCCGGCGAACTCAGCAGGGGTTGGGCGATGGCCGCCGGAACGGCGCTGACGATGGCCGTGGCGGCCGCCGTTTTCAGCACGGCGCGGCGCGTGCTGCGAGGGTCGATGTCGGGCATGAACGTCCTCCTGAGGTCGTGAAAAGGCCCTCGATTATGAGGGCCTACCTTGACATCAGGGGGAAGGGTACTCCCGGGCGTTTCAGGCGGTTTCGGGCGCCAGGAACACGCGCGCCTTGCGCGGTGAGACCACCAGGGTGTCGCCTTCGCGGAAGCCCTGGTCGTGGAATTCCTGCGCCGGAATCTGCGCTTCGATCAGCGGGTCGTGGCCGGGTGCACCCGAGGCTTCCACCGGCACCAGTTCCAGCCGTGCGATCGGGCCGACGACGATGGCGCGCTCCAGCCGGGCGACGATGCCTTCGGCCCCGGCGGCGCCGGCCTGGTAGCGGCGCACCGCGAGGTCGTGCGGGCGCACATAGGCGAAGGCCTTGGCGTTCTGCGCGCCGGCGTGTTCGGGCGTGCGGATGGCCACACCGTCTTCCAGGTGCAGCAGGCCTTCGTGGGCGCGGCCGTGGAACAGGTTCACGTCGCCCAGGAAGCCGTAGACGAAGGGGCTGGCGGGGTGGTCCCACACTTCCTGCGGCGACCCGGCCTGCTCGATCACACCCTTGTTCATCAGCACCACACGGTCGGCCACTTCGAGCGCCTCTTCCTGGTCATGCGTGACGAAGACCGAGGTGACGTGAAGTTCGTCGTGCAGGCGGCGCAGCCACCGGCGCAGTTCCTTGCGCACCTTGGCGTCGAGCGCGCCGAAGGGTTCGTCGAGCAGCAGCACCTGCGGCTCCACGGCCAGTGCGCGCGCCAGGGCAATGCGCTGGCGCTGGCCGCCGGAGAGCTGCGCCGGGTAGCGTTCGGCGATCCAGTCGAGCTGCACAAGCTTGAGCAGCTCGGTCACCTTGGCCTTGATCTGTGCTTCCGACGGGCGCTCGCCGCGCGGCTTGACGCGCAGGCCGAAGGCCACGTTCTCGAACACGGTCATGTGGCGGAACAGCGCGTAGTGCTGGAACACGAAGCCCACGTTGCGCTCGCGCACATGCACGTCGGTGGTGTCGGCGCCGCTGAAGAGGATGTTGCCGGTGTCGGGCGTTTCCAGGCCGGCGATGATGCGCAGCAGCGTGGTCTTGCCGCAGCCCGACGGGCCCAGCAGGGCGAGCAGTTCGCCCGAGGCGATGTCGAGGTTGACGTCGCGCAGCGCGTGGAAGCTGCCGAAATGTTTGTTGACGTTGCGGATTTCGATACTCATGGCTCGACAGTCCTTCAGATGGCCGCGCGCGATGCCAGCGGCACGTGCACGTAGGGTTCGGCGGGGTTCGACGGCGGCGCGGCCGGGGTGTCGCCCGGGCGCTCGGGCGGCAGTTCGGCGGTGGCCTGGAGCTCGCGCTCGCTGCGCCATTCGACGATGCTCTTGATCACCAGCGTGACCAGCGCCAGGATGGCCAGCAGCGAGGCCACCGCGAAGGCGGCCACCGACTGGTATTCGTTGTAGAGCACTTCCACGTGCAGCGGCATGGTGTTGGTCTGGCCGCGGATGTGGCCCGACACCACCGACACGGCGCCGAACTCGCCCATGGCGCGCGCGTTGCACAGGATCACGCCGTACAGCAGGCCCCACTTGATGTTGGGCAGCGTGACGTACCGGAAGGTCTGCCAGCCGGTGGCGCCGAGCACGATGGCGGCTTGCTCTTCTTCGTTGCCCTGCGCCTGCATCAGCGGGATCAATTCGCGCGCGATGAAGGGAAAGGTCACGAACACGGTGGCCAGCACGATGCCCGGCACGGCGAACACGATCTTGATGTCGTGTTCCATCAGCCAGGGGCCCAGCCAGCCCTGCGCGCCGAACACCAGCACATAGATCAGGCCGGCCACCACGGGCGAAACTGAAAACGGCAGGTCGATCAGCGTGGTCAGGAACGACTTGCCCTTGAACTCGTACTTGGCGATGCACCAGGCGGCGGCCACGCCAAACACCAGGTTCAGCGGCACGGCGATGGCGGCCGTGAGCAGGGTGAGGCGAATCGCCGCCCAGGCGTCGGGTTCCTTGAGCGCTTCCCAGTAGGCGTCCCAGCCGTTGCGCAGGGCTTCGGTGGCCACGGCAGCCAGGGGCAGCACCAGGAACAGGCCCATGAAGCCCAGGGCCAGGGCGGTCAGCAGGTAGCGCACCCAGGGGGCTTCGGTGGTGCCGCGCTGGGCGGTGCGGGGGGTCGGGCGGGCGGACATTATTGGGTGTTCCCTGCCGTGCGGCTGCGTTGCCAGGTCTGCAGGCCGTTGATGACCAGCAGGAGGACGAAGGAGATGACCAGCATGACGGTGGCCACGGCGGTGGCGCCAGCGTAGTCGTACTGTTCGAGCTTGCCGATGATGATCAGCGGCGTGATCTCGGACACCATGGGCATGTTGCCGGCGATGAAGATGACCGAGCCGTATTCGCCCACGGCGCGCGCGAAGGCCATGGCAAAGCCGGTCAGCAGCGCGGGCAGGATGGTCGGGAAGATCACCTTGCTGAAGGTCTGCCAGCGCGTGGCGCCCAGGCAGGTGGCGGCCTCTTCCAGCTCTTTTTCGGTGTCTTCCAGCACCGGCTGCACCGTGCGCACCACGAAAGGCAGACCGATGAAGATGAGCGCGATGACCACGCCGTTGGGGTTGAACGCGAGCTGGATGCCCAGCGGCTCCAGGTACTGGCCGATCCAGCCGTTGCCGGCCAGCAGCGCGGTCAGCGAAATGCCGGCCACGGCGGTGGGCAGGGCGAACGGCAGGTCCACCAGTGCGTCGACGATCTTCTTGCCGGGGAAGCTGTAGCGCACCAGCACCCAGGCCACCAGCAGGCCGGCAACCACGTTGACGCTGGCCGCGATGAGCGATGCGCCAAAGGTCAGGCGGTACGAGGCCAGCACGCGCGGCGAGGTGACCGCTTCCCAGAACTGCGGCCAGGTCAGCGTGAAGGTCTTGAACGCCAGCGCCGACAGCGGGATCAGCACGATCAGGCTCAGGTACAGCAGGGTGTAGCCGAGCGTGATGTTGAAGCCCGGCAGCACGCGCGCCGAGCGGCGTCGGCCAGAAGAAGGAGGCGTCCCGGAGGGCAGCGCGATGGAGGTCATGGTGGGCCTGGGTGGGCGGGCTGGAAGGGGTGCGGCTGGATTCCCGCCTGCGCGGGAATGACGTGCAATGGGACGGGAATGACGTGCAGCTGCACGGGAATGAAGCGAAGGTGGGTGGGAATGGCGCGCAGGCAGGTGGGAATCGACGGTCCGGTGAAGAAGGCGGCAGAAGCCCAAGCGACCGCCCGTCCAGTGGGCGCGGTGGAACCGGCTACGCCGGGCCACTCGCGCCGTCCCCCTGCCCAGCGCCGCAAAGCGGCGCGCCAGAGCGGGGGGAAGCCGCGTCAGCGGCGCAGGGGGGTGCGCCTCACTTCGTCGTGTACAGCTTGTCGAACTGGCCGCCGTCGTTGAAGTGCACCTTCTGCGCTTCGGCCAGCGAACCGAAGTAGTCGCCCACGGTGAACAGCTTGATCGGCTTGAACGCGGCGCTGTGCTTCTTCAGCACGACTTCATTGCGCGGGCGGATGTTGTGCTTGGCGGCGATTTCCTGGCCTTCCGGGCTGTAAAGGAAGTCGAGGTAGGCCTTGGCCTGCTCGGCCGTGCCCTTCTTGGCCACGGTGCGCTCGACGATGGCCACCGGGTTTTCGGCCACGATGGAGGCGCTCGGGTGGATCGCGTCGACCTTGCCCTTGCCGAATTCGTTGTCGACCGACACCACTTCGGATTCGAAGGTCACCAGCACGTCGCCGATGTTGCGCTGCAGGAAGATGCCGGTGGCGTCACGGCCGCCGCGTGCCAGCACGGGCACGTTCTTGTAGAGCTTGCTCACGAAGTCGAGCGCGTCGGCGTCGGAGCCGCCCTTGCTGCGCACATAGCCCCAGGCGGCCAGGTAGGCCATGCGGCCGTTGCCGCCGGTCTTGGGGTTGACCACCACGACCTGCACGCCGGGCTTGATCAGGTCGTCCCAGTCCTTGATGCCCTTGGGGTTGCCGTTGCGCACCAGGAACAGCATGGTCGAGGTGGTCGGCGCCGCGCCGTTGGGGAATTTCTGGCGCCAGTCCTTGGCGACCACGCCCTTGTCGGCCAGGAAGTCGACGTCGGTGGTGGTGTTGAAGGTCACAACGTCGGCTTCCAGCCCGTCAGCCACGGCGCGCGCCTGGGCGCTGGAGCCGGCGTGCGACTGGTCGACCTTGATGTCCTTGCCGGTGGACTTCTTGTAATACGGCACGAAGGCGGCGTTGATGTCCTTGTAGAACTCGCGGGCCACGTCGTACGACACGTTGAGCAGCGTGGTCTGGGCCGAGGCCAGCGCCGAGGCGGCCAGTGCGATGGCGCCGAGGGTGAGCTTGATGGTGGTTTTCATGGGTACGGGTCTCCGCGATAGCTGATGTAAATCGGATTCTGGGGACTCGACCTTCATTCTCAAACGACTTTGTTTTTGTTTTCTTATTCGATCAAGGAATAAGAGGCCGTTTTTTGCCCCCAAGAAACGCCCTGACGGGCGTTTTCTGCCGGTTGTGCTGCCGGCCGGATCACAGCGCCCGGGTGCCGCGCTCGGGCGCGTAGCGGTCGGCCTGGATGTCGGGCGTCACCCCGTGGGTGAAGACCTCGTCGGTGATGGGCAGGAACTGTGCGTCCCATTCGGCCCAGGCCTGGCGCAGGCGCTGAAACACCTCGGGGTGCCGCTCGCGCAGGTTGGCGCGCTCGCGTGCGTCGGCCTCGATGTCGAACAGGAATTCGTGCTCGTTGATCTTCAGGTACTTCCAGCGGCCCTGGCGCGCGGCACGCTGGCGCTGGGCCTTGTAGCGCCAGAACAGCGTGCGCTCGTGCGCTGGCGCCTGGCCCTGCAGCACCGGCAGAAGGTTCTCGCCGTCGCTGGGGTAGTCCGGGTGCGGCTGCAGGCCGGCGGCCGCCAGCAGCGTGGGCAGCCAGTCCATGGTGATGGTGACCTGCTCGCTGACCTGCGGCGACAGACCGGCCGGCCAGCGCAGCAGCGTGGGCACGCGAATGCCGCCTTCGAGCAGCTCGGTCTTCTGCCCGGTGAAGGGCCAGGTCTTGGAAAAGCGCTCGCCGCCGTTGTCGCTGGTGAAAACGATGAGGGTGTTCTCGTCCAGCCCCTGCTCTTTGAGCGCCTGCACCACCTGGCCCACGGCCGCGTCGAGCGAACGCACCATCTTCGCGTAGGTGTGCAGGTTGCCGCCGTCGTAGTGGAACAGGTCGGTCAGGTCGCGCGAGATGTGTTCGTCTTCCGGCCCGACCCAGGGCCAGTGCGGCGCGGTGAAGTGCAGCGACAGAAAAAACGGCCGCGCGGCGCTTTGCTGGTGCAGCCAGGCCACCGCCTCGTCGGCCAGCAATTGCGTGTAGTAGCCCACGCGCTCCACCGGCACCTCGCCTTCGTACAGGTCGCGTGGCACGTCGGCGCCCACGCGCGGCTTGTGCGTGAAGTAGTCGATGGCGCCGCCGTAGTTGCCGAAAAAGCGGTTGTAGCCGCTCTTGAGCGGGCCGTAGTCGGGCAGGTTGCCCAGATGCCATTTGCCGATCAGCGCGGTGTCGTATCCGGCGTCGCGCAGCAGCGAAGGCAGTGTCGGGTGCGCGGGTGGCAGGCCGTGCAGATGCGCGGTGCGCACCAGCGGCTCTTCCAGCCCGCCACGCAGGCGGTACTGGTAGCGACCGGTGATGAGGCCGAAGCGCGTGGCCGAGCACACGGCCGAATTGGCGTAGGCCTGGTTGAAGCGCACGCCTTCGGCGGCCAGCGCGTCCAGGTTCGGCGTGGTGTAGTGCGTCTGGCCGTAGACGCTCAGGTCGGCCCAGCCGAGGTCGTCGGCCAGGATGAAGACGATGTTGGGCCGGCCGTCGGCCGGGGCGATGGCGGCGTTCATGCGTGGCCCTGCGCCTTGCCGGCGGCGTCGGTTTCCTTCCAGGCTTTTTCCAGCTTGAGCTCGCGCAGCGCCTGCTGCACGAACCGCGGCTCGAACCAGCTCTTGACGTCGTAGCCCTGGCGGATGAGGCCGAGCTTGAGGCCCTCGTCGTGCACGCCCTGGTAACCGGCGATGAGCCCGTCGTCGATCAGCGGCGAATAGCGCTGGCTCAGGTTGTCGCCGGCCAGTTCTTCGCGGAACGGCGTTTCGGGGTTGCCGCTGTTGCTGGCAAACAGCGCCACCAGCGCTTCCCGGTTGCCCTCCTGCGAGGCCCAGTGCGAGGCGCGCACCAGTTGCGTGACCACGCGCTGCACCAGCGGCGCCTGGTTCTGCACAAAGTCTTCGGTGGCCAGCGCACCGGCGTTGATGGCGAACGCGGGCCCGCGGCCGCGCGTGCTCAGCGGGATCTGCACGCCCTTGTCGCGCAGCACGAACAGGTCGGAGCCGCCGAAGGTGGCGTCGATCTGGCCGGCCACCACCGCCGCCTTGGAACTGGGCCAGTCCATGTTGATGAGCTTGACGTCTTTTTCCGTCAGGCCTGCTGTGGCCAGCAGGTTGTCGAACGGGCGCTGGTAGGCCGTGCCCTTGAGCACCGACACCCGCTTGCCCTTGAGGTCGGCCACGCTGCGGATGGGGGAGCCCGGCGCGGTGGCCAGGTAGCTGTTGGAGCCGCGCCCGGTGGGCACGATGTAGCGCGTGGGCAGGCCGCGCGCCTTGTGGATCACCGAGGCCAGGTCGCCCAGATAGACGATGTCGAGCTGCTTGGCCGCCAGTGCTTCGGCCACGGCCGGGCCGGCACCGCGGAAGAAGTTCCACTGCACCTCGATGCCGTCCTTGGCAAACGCTTCTTCCAGCCATTGGTGGGCCTGCACGACGGCCAGCGTGGACGCGCCCGGTGAGGACTTGCCGGCAGTGCCCAGGTCGGGCGAACCGATGCGAATGCGCTTGGCGGGCACGGGCTGGGCGCGCAGCAGCGCGGGGGCCAGCAGGCTGGCTCCGGCCAGGCCGGCCACGAACTGGCGGCGGCGAAGAGAAACGGCAACAGGGTTCATGGTGAAAGTGCGTGATGAAGGGAAAAAAAGGGGTTCAGACCGCGAACTGCCAGGTGCCGAGGTCCAGGGCGGCCGGCGCCCGCGCCGGCGCCAGCAGCGGCCCGGCCGCGGCCGAACCGTGTTCGCCCAGCTCGTGCAGCACGGCGTTGCGCACGGCGGCAAAGGCGGCGCTGGCGCGGTCGCGCGGGTGCGGCAGGGGCACGGGCAAGGTGCTGCGGATGCGACCGGGACGCGGCTCCATGACCACCACGCGGTCGCCCAGGTACACCGCCTCTTCCACGTCGTGCGTCACCAGGATCATGGTGATGCCCTCGGTGGCCCAGATGCGGTGCAGCTCCTGCTGCAGGTGGGCGCGCGTGAGCGCATCGAGCGCACCGAAGGGTTCGTCCAGCAGCAGGATGTCGGGCCGGCTGGCCAGGGCGCGCGCGATCGCCACGCGCTGCGACATGCCGCCCGAAAGCTGGTGCGGCCAGGCCTGCTCGAAGCCCTTGAGCCCCACCAGTTCGATGTGCTCGCGCACCGTCTCGCGCTTTTGCGCCTCGGTCAGGTCGGCATTGAGCACGCCCACCGCCACGTTCTTCTCGACGGTGAGCCAGGGGAACAGCCGGTGTTCCTGGAAGACGATGCCGCGGTCCAGGCTGGTGCCGGTGATGCGCTGACCGTTGAGCCGGATATCGCCCCGGTAGTCGCCCTCCAGGCCGATGATCAGCCGCAGCAGCGTGGACTTGCCGCAGCCGCTGCTGCCGACGATGCTGACGAACTCACCCGGCTCGATGGTCAGGTCAATGTCCTGCAGCACCGGCAGCGCCTGCCCTTTGACCTCGTACTGTTTGTTGAGCCCTGCAATGCTCAGGGTGCCTGCGTGTTCCATGGGGTTGCTCCGAAATCTGTCTGTGTCCCTGCGGGGCGCGGGTCAATAGCGCGCCACCGTGCGGTCGCGCCAGGCGAGCAGGCGCCGTTCGATGGCCACCGGCACCGCGTTGATGACGAAGCCGACCAGCCCCACCACCACCACCCCGAACAGCACCAGGTCCATCAAAAAGTGCTCGCGGCCGTCGATCAGCGTGTTGCCGATGCCCTGGCCCGAGGCCATGAGGTATTCCGCACCCAGCGTCGCCAGCCAGGTGTAGATGAGCGACAGCTGGATGCCCGTGAAGATCGACGGTGCGGCGGCCGGCGCCACCACCCGCACCAGCAGTTGCCCGAGGCCGAAGCGGTACACCCGCGCCACCTCGATGAATTCGCGCGGCACGCTGCGGATGCCTTCGCAGGTGTTGAGCACCACCGGAAAGAAGGCGGCCATGGCGACGAAGGCGATCTTGGCCGCATCGCCCAGCCCGAACCACATCGAGAGCATCGGGATCCAGGCGAACAGCGAGATCTGCTTGAGCGTGTGAAAGCTCGGCCCGATGAGCCGTTCGGCCCAGCGCGAAGCGCCCAGCAGCGCGCCCACCACCAGCCCGGCCAGCGAACCGATGAGAAACCCCCAGCCCCAGCGCCACAGGCTGGCCGACAGGGCCTGCCACAGCGCGCCACTGCCCACCTGATCGACCGCGCGGTGCCACACCGCCGCGGGCGAGACCAGCAGCGGCGAATCGGACCAGCCGAAGGCCCGCGCCGCCCACCAGATGGCCAGCAACGCCAAGGGCAGCACCCAGCCGCGCAGCGGCCTGGGCACGCGCTGCCACACCGAAACCTGATCTTCAACCGCCATGCCGTCCTCCTGAAAACACCCGGCTCACAGGCCGGCCCGGCGCCAGCGCAGCAGCCGCGCTTCGGTCAGCGCCAGCAGCTTGTCGATGGCAAAGCCGACGATGCCCACGGCGAGCACTGCGGCCAGCACCACGTCGAGCTGGAACAGCTGGCGGCCGTAGACGATGAGAAAACCGATGCCTTCCGACGACGCCAGCAGTTCCACCACCACCAGCGCCAGCCAGGCGTGGGTCAGGCCGTAGCGCACACCGTTCCAGATCGGCGCGGTCGCGGCGGGCAGCACCACCTGGGTCAGCAACTGCCAGCGGTTGAAGCGGTACACCCGGGCCACTTCCACGAAGCGGTTCGACACCCCCTGGATGCCCTGGCAGGTGTTGATCGTGATGGGCACCAGCGCGGCCTTGGCGATGAGCAGGAACTTCAGCGATTCGTCGATGCCCACCAGCAGCATGAGCAGCGGCAGCCAGCCGATCACCGGCACCTGGGCAAAGGCCTTGAACAGCGGGAACAGGTAGTCGCGCACCGTGGGCGACAGGCCCATGGCCGTGCCCAGCGCCAGCCCCACCACCAGGCCGATACCGAAGCCGGTGAACACGCGCACCAGGCTGATCCAGAGGTTGTCCCACAGCTCGCCGCTCGCCAGCATGTCGCCAAAGGTCTGGAACACCTGGGCCGGCGGCGGCAGCACCTGTTCAGGCACCCAGCCGAGCACCGACGACAGTTGCCACAGCGCGAGCACCGCCAGGGGGAAGGGCCAGGCCCAGAGCCAGCTCCAGCCGGGGCGCCAGCGCGGCGCCCGCCAGGCAGGCAGGCCCAGCGGGGGCGCCAGGGAAACGGAACGGTCAGTGGACATGGCGGCTTCCTTGTTCTGCGGATTCTTCATTTCAGCCACGCATGAAGAACGCAGCGCTGAAAACCAGGATGAATGTAGGACGCACCGACCAACGCCCGAACGAACAAAAACCGATATCACCGTGCAAGGATTGTTCGGTCATGTGCTTATGCCGTCCGGCGGGTCGTCGGCCCCGGTCAGGCGGCGGCCTCGGCCTGTGCACGCTGCGCCAGCACCGCCTGCGGCAAGGTCTTGAGCGCCACCGAGGCCAGCCCGTCGACCCCGACCGGCACCTCGCCTTCGACGGTGACCCGGCGCACCACGCGGTGGGCATCGCCGTAGTCGGCAATCGCGTAGTGCTGGGTCGATCGGTTGTCCCAGATGGCCACGTCGCCCTCTTGCCACGACCAGCGCACCGTGTTTTCCAGCCGCGTGATGTGCGCCTGGAACACCGCCAGCAGGTGCTGGGAATCGGCGCTGTTCAGGCCCTGGAAGCGCTGCACGAAATGCCCCAGCACCAGCGAGCGCTCGCCGGTTTCCGGGTGCACGCGCACCACCGGGTGCTCGGTCTCCACCTCGTGCGCCGCGAACACCTCCCGGTAGCGGCGGGTGGCGTCGACGTCGGGCGGCGTCTCGCGGGCGTGCGCGTAGTCGTAGGTGTTGGTGTGCACCGCGCGCAGGCGGTCGGCCAGCGCCTGCAGCTCCGCCGGCAGCCGTTCGTAGGCGGCCACGGTGTTGGCCCAGACCGTGTCGCCGCCCACGGGCGGAATCACCACGCCGCGCAACACCGACACCTTGGGATAGGCCAGGTCGAAGGTCACGTCGGTGTGCCAGGAATTGGCGCGCGCACCGTGGAAGGAATCGAGCTCCAGCACGTGCCGCGTGCCGTCTTTGGAGGGCACGGTCGGGTGGGCAACCAGTTCGCCCCAGAGGCGGGCCAGGGCCTGCTGGCCGGCGTCGTCCAGGTGGCGCTGGCCGCGGAAGAACAGCACCTTGTGGCGCAGCAGCGCCCGGTGGATGGCGGCAAAGGTCTCGGGCGCCAGATCGGCGCTGAGGCGCACACCGCGCACTTCGGCGCCAAGGCGGCCTGCGCGCGGCGCCAGGTCGAGCGTGGGGTCTTGAATGTCGTGGCTCATGGGGATCTCCAGGTGCATTGAGAAGGTGTTCGGAAACCGGTCAATGGGTGAGCAAGCGGCCATCGGCGCCATAGGCCGGCCAGAAGCCCTTGAGGTTCAGCTCGGTCAGGGCGGCGTCGAGAAAGCGCGGGTCGAACCAGCCGTCGATCTGCGCCCGCCCCCGCACCAGCTTGAGCGCTTCGGCCGTGCGCGCCGAGGCGCGGTAGCTCTCGACCAGGAAGGGGTCGATCAGCGGTGACAGGCGCACCCGCAGCGGCTGGCCGATGTACTCGTTGCGCCAGATCGCGGCCGGGTATTCGGCCTTGCCCCACTGGTCGAACAGCGCCGCGCGCTGGCTTTCGTCCGAATAGCGGTGCGCCGCCTTCACGAAGGTGGTCACCACGCGCTGCACCGCCGCCGGGTGGCGCGTGGCGAAGTCGTCGGTTACCAGCAGCGCGGCCTGTCGCGTGTACTTGAAGCTGTCTTCGGCGGCCGACCAGACGATGCGCGCCAGGCCGCGGTCGCGCAGATCGAACAGGCCGACGTAGCCGAACGCGGCATCGACGTCCTTGTTGACCAGCGCCGCGTGCGAGGTGGCGAAGTCCAGGTTGACGAAGCGCACGTCGCGTTCGCGCACACCCTTGTCGGCCAACGCCCGCACCGCCGCCAGGTGCAGGTTGGTGCCCTTGAACAGCGCCACCTTCTTGCCCTTGAGGTCTTCCAGACCGCGAATGGACGACTCGGGCGGCACCGCCAGAAACAGGCCGCTGCGCACGCCGGTGCCGAGCAGGATGCGCGTCTTCACCCCGTTGGCGCGGTGCACCAGCGAAGGCAGGTCGCCCTGGTAGGCGAAGTCGAGCTGTTGGTTGACCAGCGCCTCGTTGACCGCCGGGCCCGCGCCCTTGAAGAAGATCCACTCCACCTTCACGCCGTCCGGGCGGAACGCTTCTTCCACCAGCCCTTCGGCGTGCGCGATCGAGGCGCTGCTGCCGCCAAAACGCACCGGATTGCCCGCGCCACCGGTGGCGACACCGATGCGGATGAGCTTGAGCGGCGCTGCCGCCGCCTCCTGTGCCCCAGCCTGCGGCGCCGCACCGACACCCCCCAGGGCCCACACCAGTGCGAGCGCCCGAACCCACCATTGCTTCATTGCGTGTTCTCCAGTCCAAAGTGATGCCGACATGGCATGACCGACTGTAGGAACGGGGGCGGCGGCGCGCCAATCATCGTTTGGCATGAACTTGGGCGCCAACAAGATCCGCTGCCAGCGGCTGCGCCTGGAGCGCTGTCGATTTCCGGATGTGCTTATGCCAAAGCCTTCCTTGGAAAGCGGGCCAGGGCTGCCTAGATTCGACGCTCCATTCAGCCAACCCGGGAGTCCCCGCCATGTCTCAGCTCAACGACCTGCCCCGCCCCTTCACCCGCTTCGCGGCCCAGCCCTACACGCCCAACATCGGCGCCGTGATCCACGGGCTCGACCTGAACCAGCCGCTGGACGCGGCCACCCAGGAAGAGCTGCGCCAGGCGTTGGCCCGGCACGAAGTGCTGTTCTTCCGCGACCAGCAACTCACGCCCGCGCAGCAGGTGGCCTTCACCCGCACCTTCGGCCAGGTGGCCGAGGTCAAGGCCTTCTTCCCGCGCCTGGAAGCGCACCCTGAGATCGAGGTCGTCGAGAGCACGGCCGAGCGCCCCAGCGCGGCCAGCAACTGGCACGCCGACATCACCTGGCGCGAACAGCCGCCGCTGGGCACCAGCCTGTATGCGCAGGTGATTCCGGCCACGGGCGGCGACACGCTGTGGTCGAGCCAGACCCAGGCCTACGAGCGCTTGCCCGCCGGCCTCAAGACCTACCTGGAAACGCTGACCGCCGTGCACACCTGGGAAATCAGCGGCTGGACCGAGTACCTGCTGCGCAAAGACGCCAGCGGCGACGAGCTAAAGGCCGCGCGCGCCAAGTACCCGCCGGTGGAGCACCCGGTGGTGCGCGTGCACCCGATCACGGGCAAGAAGATCCTTTACGTCAACCCGACCTTCACCAGCCACATCAAGGGCCTCTCGCGCTCGCTGAGCGACGCCCTGCTGGCCGACCTGTTCACGCGCGCCCAGGTGCCCGAGGTGCAGGCGCGCCTGCAGTGGGCGCCCGGCACGCTGGCGGTGTGGGACAACCGCTCGACCCAGCACTACGCGGTGGGCGACTTCTTCCCGCAGCACCGCAAGCTGCACCGCATCACCATCACCGCCGACAAGACGTTCTGAACCCGTCGCCGCAGGAGCCTCCTCATGAGCCAAAGAAAACTGCGCTTGGGCGCCTTCATCATGGCCACCGGCCACCACGTGGCCGCCTGGCGCCACCCGGGGTCGCAAGCCGACGCGGGGGTCAACATCGACCATTACATCGCGCTCGCGAAGACCGCCGAACGCGGCCTGTTCGACCAGGTGTTCGTGGCCGACAGCCCGGGCGTGTGGCACCAAGGCGGGCGCGAATCGCTGAGCCGCCAGGGCCGCCTGTCGTACTTCGAGCCGGTGACGCTGTGGGCCGCGCTGTCGCAAGTCACTTCGCACATCGGTTTTGTCGCCACCGCCTCGACCACCTACGAAGACCCGTTCCTGCTGGCGCGCAAGTTTGCCTCGCTGGACCACATCAGCAAGGGCCGCGCGGCGTGGAACGTGGTCACCACCAGCGCCGAAAACGTGTTCGGCAATTTCGGGCTGGAGGCGCACCCGGACCCGGCCACCCGCTACGCCCGCGCGCACGAGTTCGTGGACGTGGTCAAGGGCCTGTGGGACAGCTTCGACGACGACGCCCTGCCGCGCGACCCGGCCAGCGGCGTGCACCTCGTTCCCGAGAAGCTGCACGAGCTCAACCACATCGGCCGCTTCCTCAAAGTCAAGGGACCGCTGAACATCGAGCGTCCGCCCCAGGGCCACCCGGTGATCGTGCAGGCCGGCTCGTCGGAAGACGGCAAGGAGCTGGCCGCCGCCACGGCCGAGGCGATCTTCACCGCCTGGACCAGCCTGGCCGAAGCGCAGGCCTTCTACAAGGATGTGAAGGGACGCCTGGCCAAATACGGTCGCCGCCCCGAGCAACTGCTGGTGCTGCCCGGCATCTCGCCCGTGATCGGCCGCACCGAAGCCGAGGCGCAGGCCAAATGGGCCGAGCTGCAGGCGCTCATGCACCCGGCCGTCGGCCTGGCCACGCTGGAGCCCTTCTGGCCCGGCGAAGACCTGACGAAATGGGCGCTGGACGCGCCGCCGCCCTACATTCCCGAAGCGCCCCGGGGCATTCACAGCCGTGCACAGGTGGTGCTGGAACTGGCGCGCCGCGAAGGCTATACGGTGCGCCAGCTCTACGAATACCTGGCCGGCGCCCGGGGCCACTGGGTGGTGGTGGGCACGCCGCAGACCATCGCCGACCGCATGCAGGAATGGTTCGAGAACGGCGCCGCCGATGGCTTCAACGTCATGCCGCCGGTATTGCCGCAGTCACTGGACGAGTTCGTCGACCTGGTGGTGCCCGAGCTGCAACGGCGAGGCCTTTTCCGCACCGCCTACGAAGGCCGGACCCTGCGCGAAAACCTGGGCCTGGAACGCCCGGCCAGCCGTTACGCCCAGCCGCAGGCCAAGGCGGCCTGAATGCCGGAGGCCCTGGCCGCAGCAGCGCCCTGGCATGTGCGGCACCGCTTCCTGCTCGGCTTCGCGCTGCTGTCGCTGCTCATGGGCACCAGCATCGGGCTGGCCAAGGTCACCACCAGCCTGTACGCCCTGGCGCTGGGCACCCGCGGCGGCTGGCTCGGCGCGATCGCCGCCGCGCAAAGCGTCGGCATCCTGCTCACCGCCCTGCCCATCGGCCTGTGGGCCGAGCGGCTCGGGCCGGCGCGCCTGTTCGTGGCCGGCAGCCTCGCCGGCGGCGCGCTCTACCTGGCCCTGCCCGCGGTGCCGGCCCCGGCCTACCTTCTGGTGCTGACGGCGCTGACCGGCGTGATCATGCCGGCCCGGTTCGTCTCGCTGCAGATGGTGTTCATGGCCATGCTGCAGCAGATCGGCTCCGCCCACGCGGGCTGGCAGCGCGCGGCCCACATGTCGGGCATGTTCCTGATCGGGCCGCTGGCCACGGCGGGCGTGATCGCCCACCTGGGCCACGCCGGCAGCTTCTGGCTGGTGGCGGCCCTGTTCGTGCTCACCGCCCTGCTCTCGCCCCCGGTGCTGCGACAGGCGCCCACCGCCGCACCGCGCGCGGCTTCCGGCCGCACGACCTGGCGCGAGGTGCTGCGGGAGCTTCTGCGCTCGCCGCAGGCCCGGTCGCTGGCGGCCATGGAGGCCAGCATCCAGGCGCTCAACATGTTCCACACCTTCTTCATCGTGGTGATTGCGGTGCAGTCGCTGCAAGCATCACCCGTGGCCGCTGGCGCGCTGGTGTCGCTGCAAGGCGGCAGCTTCATCGCCGCCCTGCTGTGCCTGGGCGGCTGGGTGGCGCGCCACGAGCGTCGGGGCACCCTAGCGGGCATCGGCCTGGTGCTGCTGGCGCTGCTGTGCCTGAGCCAGTCGCCGCATGCGGCCGGGCTGGCGGTGGGCAGCGTGCTGCAGGGGATCGGCCTGGGGCTGCTGGAGATCCAGGTGCTCACGCAGCTGGCGCGGCTGGGTCAGCAGATCGGCCTGGGCCGTGTGGCCGGCCTGAATGCCCTGGTCGGCCCGGGGGGCGCGCTGCTCGGTGGGTTGCTGGGCGGCGCCATCGGTGGCTGGCTGGGCCTGCAGCTCAGCTTCACCCTCTTCATGCCGCTGTTCGTGGCCCTGGGCTGGGCCAGCTGGCGGCGCCAGCGCCGCGATCAGGCGGCCTTTTCGAGCTGAGGCAGCGGCGTCACATCGGCCCCGAGCGACTGCAGCAGGGCCAGGCCGAGCGGCCATTCGCCGTGGCCGGATTCGATGTTGATGTGCCCGGCCTCGTTCAGGCGCACAAACTCGCTGCCCCAGGCCCGCGCATAGGCTCCCGCCAGCCGCACCGGGCAATACGGGTCGTTGCTGCTGGCCACAAGAATGCTGCGGTAGGGCAGCTTCTGGTAGGGCACGGGTGCGAAGTCGGCCAGGATGCCGCGGCGCTCCGGGTCGGCCGGAGCCACGAGCAGTGCGCCATCGATGCGCGCCACCGCTTCAGGACCCAGGTGGGTGGTGGCGATGCAGCCCAGGCTGTGGGCCACCACGATCACCCGGCCCGGCGCGCGGGCGATGAGGTCGCTCAGACGGTCCACCCAGGCACGCTTGAGCGGCGTGATCCAGTCGTCCTGCTCGACCCGCCGCACGTTCGGCAGGCGATCGGCCCAGAGGCTTTGCCAGTGACCCGGTCCGGAATTGCGCCAGCCGGGCACGATGATGACGGTGGGAGAAGAAGCCATGAGGATCATTGTCCCCAGCCCTCCCCCGGGCACCAACTACTGTTAAGTAGTTTGCTTATGCGCCCGCTGGCGCTGCCCTCAGGCCGGTTGCCCGGCGTTGTCGAACACGCCTTCGAACAGCACGGAGCTGAGATAACGCTCGCCCGAATCCGGCAGGATCACCACGATGGTCTTGCCGGCGTTCTCGGGCTTGTGTGCCCAGCGCACGGCCGCGGCCACGGCGGCGCCGCTGGAGATGCCCGAGAGAATGCCTTCCTCGCGGGCCAGGCGGCGCGCATAGGCCACGGCGTCCTCGTTGCTCACCTGTTCAACGGCATCGATCAGCGACAGGTCCAGCACGTCGGGCACGAAGCCAGCGCCGATGCCCTGGATCTTGTGCGGCGCGGGCTTGAGCTCTTCGCCGTTGCGCGCCTGGGTGAGGATGGGGCTGGCCGTGGGCTCGACCGCCACCGAGGTGATGGCCTTGCCGCGGGTTTGCTTGAGATAGCGCGACACCCCGGTGATGGTGCCGCCCGTGCCGACGCCCGAGACGAAGACGTCGACCGCGCCTTCGGTGTCGTCCCAGATTTCGGGGCCCGTGGTGGCTTCGTGGATGGCCGGGTTGGCCGGGTTCTTGAACTGCTGCAGCAGCACGTACTTGCCCGGGTCGCTGGCGGCGATCTCTTCGGCCTTGGCCACCGCGCCCTTCATGCCCTTGGCGCCTTCGGTCAGCACCAGCTTGGCGCCGTAGGCCAGCAGCAGCTTGCGCCGCTCGATGCTCATGGTGTCGGGCATGGTCAGCGTGATCGGGATGCCCTTGGCCGCGGCCACGAAGGCCATCGCGATGCCGGTGTTGCCGCTGGTGGGCTCGACAATCTCCTTGCCCGGGCCGAGCACGCCGCGCTTCTCGGCATCCCAGATCAGGGCCGCGCCCAGCCGGCACTTGACCGAGTACGCCGGGTTGCGACCCTCGATCTTGGCCAGCACGGTGGCGGGCGCGCCGTCGGTGATGCGATTCAACCGCACGAGCGGGGTGCGGCCGATGGATTGGGCGTTGTCTTCGTAAAAATGCGTCATGGCAGTCTCTTGAGTGACGTGTTGTCCGAGGATGGACGGGCATTGTCCCTCTTGCCGATATCCGGCGCCAAAGAATAAAAAATCAGAACCACATGCCGAAGGGTTCCGTGAACGGCCCGCCCGATCGGTTGCAATAGGGCCTCTGCCGGCCCCTTCAGGAAACCGCATGACCGTCCCTTACCAACCCGCCCGCCTGCGCCAGTTCCTCGCCGAGCTGACCCGCCTGGTGAACGACACCGCCGAAGAAGCACCGCTGCTCGCGCGCGGCCGCCCCCTGCTCGCCGACCTGGTCCGCCACGACGACTGGCTGGCCGAGCCCTACACCCTGCCTTCGCCCGTGCGCTACCAGCAGTACCTGCTCTACGCCGATCCGCTGGAGCGCTTCTCGGTGGTCAGTTTCGTCTGGGGCCCCGGCCAGCAGACGCCGATCCACAACCACACGGTGTGGGGCCTGATCGGCATGCTGCGCGGCGCCGAAATCTCGGAACCCTTCGTGCGCACGGCCGAGGGCTGGCGCGCTGGGGGCCCGTCGCACCGGCTGCGGCCGGGCATGGTGGAAGCCGTCTCGCCCACCCTGGGTGACGTGCACCGCGTCAGCAACGCGCTGGCCGATCAGGTGTCCATCAGCATCCACGTCTACGGCGCCAACATCGGCGCGGTGCGGCGCTCCGTGTTCCTGGCGGACGGCACCGAAAAGCCGTTCATCTCCGGCTACAGCAACGCCACCCTGCCCAACGTCTGGGACCGCTCCCAGGAAACCTCTGCGGCGGCCTGAACGGGCCCCTCCTTTTTTCTCCGATCCCATGACCCTGCCTTTCACCACCCCGGCCGAGGTGCGCGAGCACCTGCTCCAGCGGCGCGAGATCGCCCTGCTCGACGTGCGCGAGGAAGACCCTTTCGCCCAGGCCCACCCGCTGTTCGCGGCCAACCTGCCCTTCGGGCGCATCGAACTCGACGCCTTCTGGCGCATTCCGCGGCGGGACACGCCCGTCGTGGTCTACGACAACGGCGAAGGGCTGGCCGGGCCGGCGGCCGCGCGCCTGCAGGCCCTGGGCTATACCCGCGTGAGCCTGCTGCAGGGCGGCCTGCAAGGCTGGCGCGAGGCCGGCGGCGAAATCTTCATCGACGTCAACGTGCCCAGCAAAGCCTTTGGCGAACTGGTCGAAGCGCAGCGGCACACGCCCTCGCTGCCGGCAACCGAGGTGCAGGCCCTGCTGGCGAATGGCGCCGACGTGGTGGTGCTCGACGCGCGCCGCTTCGACGAATACCAGACCATGAACATCCCCGGCAGCACCAGCGTGCCCGGCGCCGAACTGGTGTTGCGCGCCCGCGCGCTGGCGCCCGACCCGGCCACGCGCATCATCGTCAACTGCGCCGGCCGCACGCGCAGCATCATCGGCACGCAGTCGCTGGTCAATGCCGGCATTCCCAATCCCGTGGCGGCGCTGCGCAACGGCACCATAGGCTGGACCCTGGCCGGCCTCACGCTCGAAAACGGCGCCAGCCGCCGCGCCCCGGCCGGGGTACCGGCGGAACAGCACGCCCAGGCCCGGCAAGCTGCCCGGGCCGTGGCCGACCGCGCCGGCGTGCAGCGTGCCGGCCTGGCCGACCTGGTGGCCTGGCAACACGAAAGCGGCCGCACCACCTACCGCTTCGACGTGCGCATGCCCGAGGAATACGCGGCCGGCCACCTGCCGGGCTTTCGCAGCGCACCGGGCGGCCAACTGGTGCAGGAAACCGATGTGTCGGCGCCGGTGCGCGGGGCACGCCTCGTGCTGGTCGACGACGA